>NZ_JAVRHI010000104.1:0-2857 GCF_034105845.1 Streptomyces sp. CRN 30
GCTCGGCATCCTCATCAAGGGCCCCGAGGTCCTGGAGTCCACCCGCCGCGTCGACACCGTCGTCCTGGACAAGACCGGCACCGTCACCACCGGCCGCATGACCCTGCTGGCCGTCCACACCGCCGACGGCGTCGACGAGGAGACGGTGCTGCGGACGGCGGGCGCCGTGGAGCACGCCTCCGAGCACCCGGTCGCGCGGGCCGTGGCCGCCGGGGCGCTGGAGCGGCTCGGTCCGCTGCCCGAGCCGGAGGACTTCGCCAACGTTCCCGGACTCGGCGTCCAGGGTGTCGTCGAGGGGCGTGCGGTGCTGGTGGGGCGGGAGCTGCTGCTGCGGGAGTGGGCGATGACCCTGCCGGAGGGGCTGGCGCGGGCCCGGGACGCGGCGGAGGCGGCCGGGCGCACGGCCGTCGTCGTGGCCTGGGACGGGGCGGCGCGGGCCGTCCTCGAAGTCGCCGACGCGGTGAAGGAGTCCAGCGCGGAGGCGGTCTCGCGGCTGCGGGGTCTTGGGCTGCGGCCCGTCCTGCTGACCGGCGACAACCGGCGCGTCGCGGAGTCCGTCGCGCGGGACGTCGGCATCGACGAGGTGATCGCGGAGGTGCTGCCCGAGGACAAGGCGGCGGTGGTCGAGCGGCTGCGCGCCGAGGGGCGTACGGTCGCGATGGTCGGGGACGGGGTCAACGACGCGGCGGCGCTCGCCACGGCGGATCTGGGGCTGGCGATGGGGACGGGGGCCGACGCGGCGATCGAGGCGGGCGATCTCACGCTGGTGCGGGGGGATCTGCGGGTCGCGGGCGACGCGATACGGCTCGCTCGGCGGACGCTCGGGACGATCCGGTCGAATCTGGTGTGGGCGTTCGGGTACAACGTGGCGGCGTTGCCGCTGGCCGCGGCGGGGTTGCTGAATCCGATGATCGCGGGGGCGGCGATGGCGTTCTCGTCGGTGTTCGTGGTGGGGAACTCGTTGCGGTTGCGGTCCTTCCGAGCGGTGTAGGGGCCCTGGGGGCCCTTCTATGGGGGGGGTGGGATGGGGTGGGGTGAGGTGGGGTGGGGTCCGGCCGGGGGAGGTGGGGTGGGCGGGGGCGGCTACGGGGGTGGGGGATGGGCGGGGGCTGCCGGGTGCGGGTTGTGGGGGGCTGGGCGCGCAGTTCCCCGCGCCCCTTGCCACGGCGGCTTCGCCGCGTGGTCCCCGCGTCCCTTGCCACGGCGGCTTCGCCGCGTGGTTCCCGCGTCCCTTGCCACGGCGGCTTCGTCGCGTGGTTCTCGCGCCTCTCGGTCTCGGTGTCATCCGGTCGGACCGTTCGGGGGGCCGTTGTGGGTGGGGTGGGTGAGGGTGGGGGTGTGCGTTGGGACGGTGTGGTGCGGGGTGGGCGGGCCCTGGACGGGGCCCTGTACGCCGCTGTCGCCGGGGGGTCCACTCCCTCGTTGGACCGGGCGTTGCGGGAGCTTTCGCGGGCCGCCGACCGGTCGAAGATCTCGCTCTGCGTCGCGGGCGCCCTCGCCGTGGCGGGTGGCCGCCCGCGCCGGGCCGCGCTGCGCGGGGTCGGGTCGGTCGCGCTGACGTCGGCCGTGGCCAACCTGCTCGCCAAACGCCTCGTACGCCGGTCCCGGCCCGACCGGGAGGCCGCGCGGGTCGCCGTCGGGCGCCGGGTGCCGATGCCCGCGTCGGCGTCGTTCCCCTCGGGGCACACGGCATCGGCGGCGGCGTTCGCCACCGCCGTCGGCGCGGAACTCCCCCCGGCGGCCCTCCCGCTGGGCGCGCTGGCGGGCGCCGTCGGCTACGCGCGGGTCCATACCGGTGTGCACTATCCGGGCGACGTGGCCGCCGGGGCCCTCCTCGGCGTACTGTGCGCGGCCGCCGTGCGCGCGGCGGCCGGACGGCTTCAGCCGAACGCCCTGACCGCCTGGTAGTACGTCCACGCCGTGCTGTTGCAGGTCGTCTTCGTCGCACCGGTGTAACCGGCGCAGACCCGCTTGAGGTCCTCGTAGAAGGCGCTGTCGAGCCGCGCCTTGTTGGCGTCGAAGGCGCCCGCCGCCTTGTAGTTGCGGTAGCCGAAGTCGTGCCGGGCGCAGGAGGTGCTGAAGGGGAAGCCGAGCGGGTTGTCCGGCGAGGTGGAGCAGTAGTCCGTGGACCAGTCGAACCCGTACGCGGCCCAGGCCGCCTGGTCGGCGCGGGCGGCCTTCCACTGGCTCTGGCTGGACGCGCCGGTCTGCGTCCAACTCGACAGCACCTCCGCTCTGTCGGCGGGCGCGGCGTCGGCCGCCGTGGCGGTGGCGACAACGGTCAGGACGGACAGGGCCGAGGCGGCCAGGCCGGTCGCGAGTCTGCGGTGCATGCCACACCTCCATGAGGACGCGGCCCGCCCCTCGGGCCGCGTGTTCATGACGAGAGCATGCGCGCACCGGCCGTACCTTCACACCTGTCCGGACCCAACAGCCCGTCAACTGCCGGTGTTCAAGGGTGAACACGGCGTGTACCGCCGTCGCGCGCGCCTCGCGCACCACCCCGTGCGCCGCCGCGTATGTCGATCGCCGTGAGTGCCAGCGCCAAGGGGCCCGGTACCAGGAAGGCGAGCGGCAGCAGCGTCCAGGCGCACAGGAGCGCGGTCGCCACGGCGAGCAGCACCAGAACACTGCCGCCCGCGTCCCGTACCGCGTCCCGGGCGGCCACGCCGAGGGCAGCCCGCCAGTCGGTGCGGGACTCGGGACGGGCACAGGCGCGCAGACCGACGACCAGGGCCGCCGCTCCGACGGCGGCGGCCACCACCGCGAACGGCCCGGCGCCCGGCAGTCCCGCGCCGGCCAGGGCGAGGTCCGCCGCGCAGAGCAGCGCACCGGCCAGGGCGACAACGCCGGCGAG
>NZ_JAVRHI010000105.1:0-57794 GCF_034105845.1 Streptomyces sp. CRN 30
CGGCGGCGGTGGTGCCGGCGGCCGGGGCGACGGGGGTTCCGGATCGGGCGGCGCGGGTGTGGGTGTCGGCGCGGGCGGTGGCGTCGGGGTCGGGGTGGGGGTCGGGGTGGGCCTCGGGCACGGCGGCATCGGCGGGAACGTCGGCCAGGTGCGGCTCCCGGCGACCGCCGTGGTCCTGAGGTCGCCCGGGTCGTTCGACACGTAGGCGCAGGCGTCCGCGTGCGCGGTGCCCACCGGTGCGCCGCCGAGTGTGAACACCAGCGTCACCAGGGCCAACGCCCGTACGGTGACGGCGGATCGGGTCGGTTCGGGTCCATGCACGTCGCGAATCATGGAGCGCGCCGCGCCGGGGCACGCCCCGCTCCCCGGTGATTGCCCCGAAGGAGGGACGGCGGCCCGTCGACGGGTCCCCCGCGGGCCGGTCGCATGTCCGTGGACTCGCGCAGGTGTACGGCTGAGGGGGCGTGCGGCGTGGGGCCCACCGGGCGGCCGAAGAAAACCGCGCTCCCGTTGAACACAACCGTCGCCCCCGTCCGTACCCCATGCCGTGCGAAGGAGCGGCAGGACGCAGCGACACCTATCCATCGAAGGGAAGTTGACGATGAGGACCTCGTGGCGGAACGCCTCACTCGTGGCGAGCGCCGCGGTGGTGCTGGCGCTGACGACGGCGTGCGGTCAGAGCGGCGGCACCGCCGGCGGCAGCCAGAACGTGGGCGCCTCGGCCCAGCCCGGCGACGTGGGCACCGTAGGTGCCGGTCAGGGACTCGGGGCGGGCGCCAAGGACGCGGCGTCGGCCAGCCCGCCGGCCGCCGCGGGCAAGGTGTCCGTCACCGCCGACAAGAAGCTCGGCGAGCTGGTGACCGACGGCACCGGCCACACCCTGTACCGGTTCGACGCGGACACCGCCGAGCCGCCCGCGTCGACCTGCGAGGCGGACTGCGCCACGGCCTGGCCGCCGGTGGCCGCGGACGACGCCATCGCCGGTGAGGGCGTCGACGAGAAGCTGCTCGGCGAGGTCACCCGCGCCGACGGCACCAAACAGCTGACCATCGGCGGCTGGCCGGCGTACCGCTACGCCAAGGACACGGCCGCGGGCGACGTCAAGGGCCAGGGCGTGGGCGGCAAGTGGTACGCGCTCGCCGCCGACGGCAAGAAGGCCGGCGCCGAACGGCCGGGCCTCGACACCCGCGAGGACCCGGAACTGGGAGAGATCGTCGTCGACCGGAACGGGATGACGGTCTACCGGTTCATGAAGGACGAGGCATGGCCCGAACCGGTGTCGGCCTGCACCGGCGAGTGCCTGGAGAAGTGGCCGGTCGTCGCGCCGGTCGAGGCGAACGAGACCAAGGGCGTCGAGAAGAAGGGCCTGATGAGCTTCACCCGGCCCGACGGCGAGAAGCAGCAGACCATCGACTGCTGGCCCATCTACACTTTCGCCGGCGACGAGGAGCCCGGCGACACCAACGGTCAGGGCGTCGGCGGTACGTGGTACGCCGTCGCACCCGACGGAAAGCCGGTCGGCGCGCCGAAGCAGTAGCTCTCCCCAGGGGCGCCGGTACCCCCCTCGCCCCCGCACACCGCCGCACGCGAAGGGAGGAGCGGGAAACACCCGAGGCAGGTCCGGCAGGACCAGCGGGACAGACGAGGACACGGGCGAGCGGGAAGTACCGCGCACGCCGCGGCGCGCGGGCCGACGGGCCGCCCCTCCGCACCCAGGCGGAGGGGCGGCCCGCTGTGCTGTCCGGACACCCCCGCGGACCCGGCACGTGCCAAGGGCAGTGACCGGGAACGGACGGTCAATTTCCGTTTCGGCTCGCCCCTTCGGCGGGCGATCAGTAGCCTCTGCTCGAACACCGGACCGCCCGCACACCTTGGAGAACCAGATGGAGCGTCCCGCCTGGGCCCCGCGGAGCATCGACATCTCGGTGCCGAGCGTGTCCCGGATCTACGACTTCTACCTGGGCGGTTCGCACAACTTCGAGGTCGACCGGCAAGCCGCCCGCAGAGCCATGGAGTTCATGCCGGGCCTCCCCAAGGTCATGCAGGCCAACCGGGCGTTCATGCGGCGCGCCGTACGCTTCGCCGCCGCCGAGGGCATCGACCAGTTCCTGGACGTCGGCTCCGGCATCCCCACCTTCGGCAACGTCCACGAGGTGGCCCGCCGGGCCCGGCCCGGCTCCCGCGTCGTCTACGTCGACCACGACCCGGTGGCGGTCGCGCACAGCCAGGCCGTCCTGGCGGACGACGCGGACGCGGACGTCGTCGCCGCCGATCTCCTCAAGCCCCGGGACATCCTCGCCAGTCCCCAGGTGGAGCGGTTGATCGACCTGAATCGTCCGGTGGCGCTGCTGCTCATTGCCATACTGCACTTCGTGGACGACACGGAGGACCCGTACCGGGCGGTGGCCGAGCTGAGCCGAGCGCTCGCGCCCGGCAGCGTGCTGGTCCTCACGCACGCCGCGTACGAGGGCATCCCGCTGCCGCCGGAGCGGGCCGGCGGCGCGGTCGACGTGTACAAGGACATCCGCAACCCGCTGATCATGCGCACGCGCGACGAGATCGCGCGGTTCTTCGAGGGGTACGACATGGTGGAACCCGGACTGGTGCCGATGGCGCGCTGGCGGCCCGAAGGGGCGCCGGAGGACGAGGACCCCTATGCGTTCTCCGGATTCGCCGGCGTGGGACGCGCGGCGTGACCGCGCAGCCGGACGGGCCGGAGGACAGACTGCGCCGGTTCGCGACGATCTGGAGCCGGGCCGTGTTCCCGGTCACCACGACCTCGTCCACCCGCCCCGAGTTCGAGGCCGAACTCCTGCCGCTGGCACGGCGGCTGAGCGAGGTGCTGCGCGCCCGGACCTTCGAGGCGGAGGAGGCCAAGGCGGTCGGCGCCGCCCTCGTGGACGCGCACTGCACCGACCCCGAGGCGCTCAGCCGGACCCTCGACTGCGTCGACGCCTACCTGGTGCTGTACTGCGGCGGAGAGGGCGACCAGGAGGACCTGCGGGCCCGTTCGTCCCGGATGCAGCACGCGATGGCGGCGGGCTTCGCCCACGCCCTGCGCGCCCGCACCCTGTCCGAGCAGGAGTCCATCGCCCAGGCCGCCCTCAAGGCCCAGGGCGTGGTCGCCGCCGCGCTGCACGCGAGCGAGGCCCGCTTCCGCGCGGTCTTCGAGGGCGCCGCCATAGGCATCGGCATCGCCGACCTCGACGGCCAGGTCCTCCAGGTCAACCAGGCGCTCACCCGTATGTTCGGCCTCACCGACCCGACGATGCGGCGCGGCAACGTGCGGGACTGGACCCACCCCGACGACGCGCCCCAGACCTGGCGGCTCTACGACGAGCTGGTCCGCGGCGAGCGCGAGCACTACCACCTGGAAAAGGCGTTCTACCGGCCCGACGGCACGGTCCTGTGGACCAACCTGACCGTCTCCCTGCTCCGCGACGCCGACGGCGTGCCGCGCTACCAGCTCGCCCTCATGGAGGACACCACCGAGCGCCGGCTGCTCAACCTCCGGCTGCGCTACGAGGCCACCCACGACGCGCTCACCGGCCTGCCCAACCGCAGCTTCTTCTTCGAACGGCTGGAGAAGGCGCTCGGCGCCGGCGAGGGCCAGCGGTTCGGCCTGTGCTACCTCGACCTCGACGGCTTCAAGACCGTCAACGACAGCCTCGGGCACGCGGCCGGCGACCGGCTCCTGGTGGAGGTCGCCGACCGGCTGCAGGGCTGCGCCACCGCGCCGGGCGAGATGGTCGCCCGGCTCGGCGGCGACGAGTTCGTGGCGCTGACCACCGGCCCGGACACCGCCTACGAGGTGGACGAGCTGGCCGGCCGCATCATGAACGCCCTGCTGGCGCCGATCAGCATCGACGGCCGCGAGCTGACCGTGCGCGGCTCCATCGGCATCGTCGAGGGACCGGCGGGGGAGCGCAGCGCGGCCGAGGTGCTGCGCAGCGCCGACATCACCATGTACCGGGCCAAGTCGGCGGGCGGCAACCGCTACGAACTGGCCGACCCGGAGGCCGACGCCCGCGCCATCACCCGGCACGGGCTGACCACCGCGCTGCCGGCGGCCCTGGAGCGCGGCGAGTTCTTCATCGAGTACCAGCCGCTGGTCCACCTCGGCGACGGCAGCGTGCGCGGCGCGGAGGCGCTGGTGCGCTGGCTGCACCCGCAGCACGGCCTCCTCGGCCCGGACCGGTTCATCCCGCTCGCCGAGCACACCGGCCTGATCGTCCCGCTGGGCCGCTGGGTCCTGGAGCAGTCCGTCCGTCAGGCCCGCGCCTGGCGGGAGCTGTACGGCGACGGCGGCGCCGCGGGCCCGCTGCGCGTCAACGTCAACCTCTCGCCCTGCCAGCTCACCCACCCCGGGCTGGTCCAGGACACCGTCGACATCCTGGAGCGGGCCGGCGTCGAACCCGACGCGCTCTGCCTGGAGGTGACCGAGTCGGCGCTGATCGGCGCCGACGACGACCTGCTCAAGCCGCTGCGCCGGCTGGCGGAGATGGGCGTCGACATCGCCCTGGACGACTTCGGCACCGGCTACTCCAACCTCGCCAACCTGCGCCGACTCCCGGTCAGCGTCCTGAAACTGGACCGCTCCTTCACCCAGAGCATGCAGCAGTTCCCGGCCGACCCGGTGGACCTGAGGATCGTCGAGGGCATCGTCTCCCTGGCCCACGGCCTGGACCTCACGGTCACCGTCGAGGGCGTGGAGACCGGCGCCCAGGCCGAGCAGCTGCGGATACTCGGCTGCGACACGGCCCAGGGCTGGTACTACGCCCGTCCCGGCCCGCCGGAGCGGCTCCACCAACTGGCGCTGGTGGACGCCACGGGCTGAGCCCGGTTCAGAGGCCCAGCCCGCGCAGCAGCAGCGCGAGACCGCCCAGGAACTCCCGGTCGGCACCGACCTCCCGGGCGTGCCGGGCGGTCTGCCGCAGGTGCGGGAACTCCTCGGGCGGCAGTTCGGCGAGGGCCACCGTACCGGCCCCGGCGAGCGGGCCGAGGTGCTCCAGCTGGATCGCGCCGGTGATGTAGCCGATCAGGCCGCGCAGCGCGACGACCCGGCGGTGCCCCTCGACCCCGGCCTCGGCGAGCAGCCCGAGCACCGTCTCCGTCCAGCGCAGCCCGGCGGTGGAGCGGTGCCGGTGGACGACGGTCAGGGGGACGATCTCGGGGTGCGCGCCCACGGTGTCGCGCAGCCGCCGCACCATCACCTCGATCCGCTCCCGGCAGGACAGCTCGGTGGGCGGCGGGGTGCTGTCGACGCGGCCGAGCACGAGGTCGACGACGAGCAGCTCCAGTTCGGCGCGGTCGCGCACGTACCGGTAGAGCGCCATCGTGCTCATCCCGAGTTCCTTGGCGACGGTGCGCATCGAGAGCCCGGCAAGCCCGTCGCGGTCGATCACGGCGAGGGCGGCGGCGGCGAGCCCGGCATGGCTGAGCGAACGTGGTCTCGGCATGGCGATTGACAGCGTACGCCATACGCTTACGCTGGTGGGTGTACGGCGTACGCCTACGCAGAGGAGCCCTCGTGAGCGCACCGTCCCGCACCGCGTCCCGCACCCTCCTGCGGCCCGGATCCGTCGTCGCCCGCCGTGACCTCGGCACGGTCACCGGCGGCCCGGTGGCCGTCCCCGCCGTCGACCGGCTGGTCCACCTCCAGTTCCGCCGCTTCGCCGGCTGCCCGGTGTGCCATCTGCACCTGCGCTCGATCGTCCGCCGCCACGCGGAGATCGAGGCGGCCGGCGTCCGCGAGGTGGTGGTCTTCCACTCACCGCCTGAGGAGCTGCGCGAACACGTGACCGACCTGCCGTTCGCGGTGGTGGCCGACCCCGACAAGCACCTGTACCGGGAGTTCGGCGTCGAGTCGGCGCCGCGCGCGCTCCTCGACCCGCGCGCCTGGCTGCCGGTCGCTCGCGCCGTGCTGAGCGGCGCGTGGCACGTGCTGCGCGGCAGGCAGCGCCTCCCGTCCCGGCGCCAGCCGAACGGCCGCCTGGGCCTGCCGGCGGACTTCCTGATCGCACCGGACGGCCGCGTCCTGGCGGCGCACCACGGCGCGCACGCGGACGACCAGTGGCCGGTGGACGAACTCCTCCGACTGGCGTCCACGAATGCCCCCCTTTGAGGGGCGCGGTCACCGTTCCAGCAGCATCCGCTGAAGCTCCCGCGCCGCCCGTGGCGGAGCCACGTCACTGCGGTGCGCGAGCGCGATCGTCCGGTGCAGGCCGGGCCGCGCCAGCGGCGTCACCCGCAACCCCCGCCCCGACCGCGCCGCGACCATGCGCGGCACGACCGCGATCCCCAGCCCCGCCCGCACGAAGCCGAGCACGGCGTCCATCTCGCCGCCCTCCACCGCGAAGTCGGGTTCGAACCCGGCGGCCCGGCACGCCGCCACCGTCAGCTCCCGCAGGTCGTACCCGTGCCGGAACATCACCAGCCGCTCGCCCTCCAGGTCCCCGATGTCGACGGCCCGCCGTCCGGCGCCGGGCCGGGGCGCCTCGGGCGAGGACACCACCACCAGGTCCTCCCGGAGCAGCTCCACCGTGGTCAGCGCCGGTGACGGCGTCGGCAGCGGCAGGACGACCAGCGCCAGATCCAGCGCGCCGCGCGCCAGCTCCCGCACCAGGTCGTGGCTGCCGCCCTCCTCGATCAGCAGCCGGATGCCGGGATACCGGTCGTGGAACGCGCGCAGCACGTCCGGCAGCAGCCCGGTGCACAGGCTCGGGGTCGCGCCCAGCCGCACCCGCCCGCCCCGCAGCTCCACCAGCTCCCGCACCTCGTGCCGGGCGGTCTCCGCGTCGGCGAGGATGCGCCGGGCCAGCGGCAGCAGCGCCTCCCCGGCGTCGGTCAGTGTGATGTTCCCCCGCGCCCGCTGGAACAGGTCCGCGCCCAGCTCCCGCTCCAGCGCCTTGATCTGCTGCGACAGCGAGGGCTGGGAGACGTGGACGAGGTCGGCGGCCCGGGTGAAGTGCCGGGTCTCGGCGACGGCCACGAAGTACTGAAGCTGCTGGAAGTGCACCACGCCAGCATAGGACCGTCATAGGCAACACCTATCGAAACGAGGCACATCATGTCTTGGACCGATGGGGCCGTTCGGCCCTAGCGTCTGGTGACATGGCTCTGGCAACGCGGACGGACCGACGGCCGTCCATGGCACGCACCGTGTGGGACTCGACCGTCGGCAAGAAGACCGTGATGGCGGTCAGCGGACTGATCATGCTCCTGTACCTGGTCGTCCACATGATCGGCAACCTGAAGATCTTCTTCGGGCTGGAGGAGTTCAACCACTACGCCCACTGGCTGCGCACGGTCGGCGAGCCGTTCATGCACTACGAGTGGACGCTGTGGGTGGTCCGCGTCGTGCTCGTCGTCGCCGTCGTCGCGCACGCCGTCTCCGCGTACCAGCTCAGCCGCCGCGACCTGAGGGCCCGGCCCACGAAGTACGCGCACCGGCGCAAGCGGGCCAGTTACGCGACGAACACCATGCGCTACGGCGGGATCATCCTCGCCCTGTTCATCGTCTGGCACATCCTGGACCTGACCACCGGCACCGTGCACTCCGGCGGCTTCGAGTCCGGCAAGCCCTACCAGAACGTGGTGGACACCTTCTCCACCTGGTACGGCAACGTCATCTACATCGTCGCGATGCTCGCCGTCGGCCTGCACGTCCAGCACGGCTTCTGGAGCGCCGCCCAGACCCTCGGCGCCGGCAGTCGCAGCCGGGACCGTGCCCTGAAGACGATCGCGAACGTCCTCGCAGTGCTGCTCACGGCCGGCTTCATCGCCGTCCCCGTGGGCGTCATGACCGGAGTGGTGAGCTGACCCATGACTTCCTACGCCGACTACACGACCGGAGAGCCGGTCGTCGACACCAAGGCCCCCGAAGGCCCCGTCGCCGAGCGCTGGGACACGCGCCGCTTCGAGGCCAAGCTGGTCAACCCCGCCAACCGGCGCAAGCACACGGTGATCGTGGTGGGCACCGGGCTCGCGGGCGGTTCCGCCGGCGCCACCCTCGCCGAACAGGGCTACCACGTCGTCCAGTTCTGCTACCAGGACTCGCCGCGCCGCGCCCACTCCATCGCCGCGCAGGGCGGCATCAACGCCGCGAAGAACTACCGCAACGACGGCGACTCCGTGCACCGCCTGTTCTACGACACGGTCAAGGGGGGCGACTTCCGCGCCCGCGAGTCCAACGTCCACCGCCTCGCGCAGATCTCGGTGGAGATCATCGACCAGTGCGTGGCGCAGGGCGTTCCCTTCGCCCGCGAGTACGGCGGCCTCCTCGACACCCGGTCCTTCGGCGGCGTCCAGGTGTCGCGGACCTTCTACGCCCGCGGCCAGACGGGCCAGCAGCTGCTGCTCGGCGCGTACCAGGCCCTGAGCCGCCAGGTCGCCGCCGGGAACATCGAGCTGCACCCCCGTACCGAGATGCTCGACGTGATCGTCGTCGACGGCCGGGCCCGGGGCATCGTCGCCCGCGACCTGATCACCGGGAAGATCGACACCTACTACGCCGACGCCGTCGTCCTGGCGAGCGGCGGGTACGGCAACGTCTTCTACCTGTCGACCAACGCCATGAACTCCAACGCGACCGCCGTCTGGCGGGCGCACCGGCGCGGCGCGTACTTCGCCAACCCCTGCTTCACGCAGATCCACCCCACCTGCATCCCGCGCACCGGCGACCACCAGTCCAAGCTGACGCTGATGAGCGAGTCGCTGCGCAACGACGGCCGGATCTGGGTGCCGAAGGCCAAGGGCGACGACCGCCCCGCGAACAGGATCCCCGAGGACGAGCGCGACTACTACCTGGAGCGGATCTACCCCTCCTTCGGCAACCTCGTCCCCCGCGACATCGCCTCGCGCGCCGCGAAGAACGTCTGCGACGAGGGGCGGGGCGTCGGCCCCGGCGGGCAGGGCGTCTACCTGGACTTCGCGGACGCGATCTCGCGCATGGGCAGGAAGGCCGTCGAGGCCAAGTACGGCAACCTCTTCGACATGTACCAGCGGATCACCGACGAGGATCCGTACGAGGTACCGATGCGGATCTACCCCGCCGTGCACTACACGATGGGCGGGCTGTGGGTCGACTACGACCTCCAGACCACCGTGCCCGGTCTGTTCGCGGTCGGCGAGGCCAACTTCTCCGACCACGGCGCCAACCGGCTCGGCGCCTCCGCGCTGATGCAGGGCCTGGCCGACGGCTACTTCGTGCTGCCGGCCACCATCAACGACTACCTCGCCCGCAACCCGCTGGGGGACAAGGTCGGCGACGACCACCCGGTGGTGCAGGAGGTGCTGGCCGAGACGCAGGACCGGCTCAACCTGCTGCTGTCCGTCGACGGCGACCGCACCCCGGACTCCTTCCACCGCGAACTCGGCGAGCTGATGTGGGAGTTCTGCGGCATGGCCCGCACGGACGCCGGACTGCGCAAGGCCCTGGAGCGCATCCCGCAGATCCGCGAGGAGTTCTGGCGGCGGATCAAGGTGCCCGGCACCGGCGAGGAGTTCAACCAGTCGCTGGAGAAGGCCAACCGCGTCGTCGACTACCTGGAGCTGGCCGAGCTGATGTGCCTCGACGCGCTGCACCGCGCCGAGTCCTGCGGCGGCCACTTCCGCGAGGAGTCCCAGACCCCGGACGGCGAGGCGGCCCGGCGCGACGAGGAGTTCTCCTACGCCGCCGCCTGGGAGTTCACCGCCACCGGCGAGGCTCCCGCTCTGCACAAGGAAGACCTGGTCTTCGAGTACGTCCACCCCACCCAGCGGAGCTACGCATGAAGCTCACCCTGCGCGTCTGGCGCCAGAAGAACGCCGACGCCGAAGGCACCATGTCCACGTACGAGGTGGACGGCATCTCGAAGGACATGTCGTTCCTGGAGATGCTCGACACGCTCAACGAGGAGCTGATCCTCAAGGGCGAGGACCCGGTCGCCTTCGACCACGACTGCCGCGAGGGCATCTGCGGCGCGTGCAGCCTCGTCATCAACGGCGACGCGCACGGGCCCGAGCGCACCACCACCTGCCAGCTGCACATGCGGTCCTTCCGGGACGGCGACACCATCGACATCGAGCCGTGGCGCGCGGCGGCCTTCCCGGTCGTGAAGGACCTCGTCGTCGACCGGTCGGCCTTCGACCGGATCATCCAGGCCGGCGGCTATGTCACCGCGCCGACCGGAGCGGCGCCGGAGGCCCATGCCACGCCCGTCCCCAAGGCCGACGCGGACTTCGCGTTCGAGCACGCCGAGTGCATCGGGTGCGGGGCGTGTGTCGCCGCCTGCCCCAACGGGGCGGCGATGCTCTTCACCTCCGCGAAGGTCAATCATCTCAACGTGCTGCCGCAGGGGGCGCCCGAGCGGGAGTCGCGGGTGCTGGACATGGTGGGGCAGATGGACGCGGAGGGGTTCGGTGGGTGCACCCTCGCGGGGGAGTGTGCCACGGCCTGTCCCAAGGGGATTCCGCTGATGTCCATCACCGGGATGAACAAGGAGTGGCTGCGGGCCACCCGGAAGGCCGGGAAGCGGTAGCACCGCACAGAGGGAAAGAACGTTCGCCGGTCGGTGCGGACGGGCGGGGTCGGGAGAGGTGCTCCTTCCGGCCCCGTCTCGCGTTCAGCGAGCGCACATCCGGGCTCCCTGTGGCGGTCACGCGGCGGACAGGCGGTGTCGGAAGAACTGTGACGCCGGATCCGGCCACCGACCAGGAGAGCACCCATGAGCGGCGTACTGACCGTAGACCGTCCCCGCCCGCCCGCGGCACCCGTCCGCTACTCCGTCTCCCTCGCCCGCGACGAGGCCGAGGTCCGGGCCGCCCAGCGGCTGCGGCACGAGGTGTTCGCCGGGGAGATGGGCGCCCTCCTCACCGGGGCGCGGCCCGGACACGACAGCGACGCCTTCGACGCCTACTGCGACCACCTCGTCGTCCGCGAGGAGGTGAGCGGAGAGATCGTCGGCACCTACCGGCTGCTGCCGCCCGAGCGGGCCGCGGTCGCCGGGCGGCTGTACGCGGAGAGCGAGTTCGACCTGTCCCGGCTCGCCCCGATCCGCTCCGACCTGGTCGAGGTGGGCCGCTCCTGCGTCCACCCCGACCACCGCGACGGCGCCGTCATCGGCCTCATCTGGGCCGGTATAGCGCGGTACATGACCGACCGCGGCCACGGCTGGCTGGCCGGCTGCTGCTCGCTCCCGCTCGCCGACGGCGGCGCCTCCGCCTCGGCCGCCTGGAACCGCGTACGGGAGCGGAACCTGGCCCCCGAGGAGTACCGGGTGCGGCCGCTGCTGCCGTGGATCCCCGGGGCCGGGGCCCCGGCCGGGCGCCGTGAGCTGCCGGCCCTGCTCCACGGCTACCTGAGGCTCGGCGCCTGGATCTGCGGCGAGCCCGCGCACGACCCCGACTTCGGCGTGGCCGACCTCTACGTCCTGCTGCCCATGGACCGCGTCGACCCGCGCTACCTGCGCCACTTCCTCTCGCTCGTCCCCGCCGGCCGGTGAGCGCCTGGCTGCCCGCCGCGCCCTGCACCCCCGCAGCGTGCGTGGAGCGGGCCCGCGCCGCGGCGGCCGTACCGCGGGCCGTGCTGCGGCTCACCGGCCTCGTCGTCCTGCTGCTCGCCGGGGTGGCGGCGGCGCCGCTCGGCCGGCGGCTCCCCGTCGCGCTGGTGCGGTGGTGGGGCCGGTCACTGGTACGGGCGGCGGGCGTCCGGGTGCGGATCACCGGCGCCGCCGTGCCCGCGGGCGGAGTGCTGCTCGTCGCCCACCATGTCTCCTGGCTGGACGTGCCGCTGCTCGCCGCCGTCCGCCCGGCCAGGACGGTGGCCAAGGCCGAGATACGGCGGTGGCCGGTGGCCGGCCGGCTGGCCGCCCTCGGCGGCACCCTCTTCATCGAACGGGACCGGCTGCGGGCCCTGCCGGAGACCGTCGCCCACCTGACGGCGGTCCTGCGGTCGGGGGCCTCGGTGGCCGTCTTCCCCGAGGGCAGCACCTGGTGCGGGCAGGCCCGCGGGCCCTTCAGACGGGCCGTGTTCCAGGCGGCCCTGGACGCGGACGTGCCGGTCCAGCCGGTGCGCATCCGGTACCTGGCGGACGGCCGGACAGTGAGCACGGCGCCCGCCTTCGTCGGGGAGGACACGCTGCTCGCCTCGGTGTGGCGGGTGGTGTCGGCGCGGGGTCTGGTGGCCGAGGCACGGGTGCGGCCCGCCCTGCGCGCGGGCACCTGTCCCGACCGGCGCGCCCTCGCACGGGCCGCCGAGGAAATGGAAAAATAAATGGAATTTAAGGCATATGTCCCGTTTCTTTCCCGGTGATGAGGTTAGCCGTAGGAGTGTCACTCGGAAGGAGGGTGAGGCCAGATGATCACCCGCGAAGAGATCACGATGCTTCTGGACCATCCCGTCTACGACGGCGAGGGCCACAAGATCGGCGACGCCAAGCACGTCTTCTTCGACGACATGACCGGGCGCCCCGAGTGGGTCAGCGTGAAGACCGGAATGTTCGGCTCCAACGAGTCGTTCATCCCCATTCACGACGCGACCCTGGTTGAGGACCACCTCGAGGTTCCCTACCGCAAGGACCAGGTCAAGGGCGCGCCCAACGTCGACATCGACGCGGGCGGGCACCTGTCGGCGAGTGAGGAACACCGCCTCTACGAGTACTACGGCGTCAACTGGGACAACGTACTGTCCGACGACGGGATGTCCGGCGACGGCGGCATGGGCACGGACACGACCACCACGGACACCACCGCGGCGGCCGGCACGGCCGGTGTCGCGGGAACGGCCAGTGTTGCCGGTACTGCCGGCTACGAGGGCACCGGACGCAGGTCGCTGCGCGACGACGACGATGCCATGACGCTCTCCGAGGAGCGCATGCACGTCGGTGTCGAGCGGCGCGAGACCGGGCGCGCCCGGCTGCGCAAGTACGTGGTCACCGAGGAGGTGCAGCAGATTGTCCCGGTGCGCCACGAGGAGGTACGCGTGGAGCGCGAGCCGATCACGGACGCCAACCGTGACGCCGCGTACGCCGGGCCGGAGTTCACCGAGGCCGAGCACGAGGTCACCCTCCACGAGGAGACCCCCGTGGTGGAGACCGAGGCGGTCGCGGTGGAACGCGTCCGGCTGACCACCGAGGAACACGTCGACGACCGGACGGTGCGCGGTCAGGTCCGCAAGGAGCGCATCGAGACGGAGGGCATCGACCTGGACGAGGACGTCCGGCGACGGCCGGGACGCGAATGACCCGGCCGTTGTAGGCGGCACGGAACCCGTGGCACGGAACCCGCGGCACGGCACCCCTCAAAGGTGTGCCGTGCCGCCCACGGCCCGCGCCAGGTAGGGGGCGGTGGCACTGCCGGCCGCCCCCGCCACCTCGGCGGGCGGCCCCGCCGCGACGATCCGGCCGCCCGCGTCACCGCCGCCGGGACCGAGATCGATCACCCAGTCGGCGCCCGCGGCGACGGACATGTCGTGCTCGACCACCACCACCGTGTGGCCGGCGTCGACCAGCCCGTGCAACTGCCGCGCCAGCACCTCCACGTCGGCCGGGTGCAGACCGGTCGTCGGCTCGTCGAGCAGGTACAGCGTGTGGCCCCGGCGCCCGCGCTGCAGTTCGCTCGCCAGCTTGATGCGCTGCGCCTCCCCGCCGGACAGCTCCGTCGCCGGCTGGCCGAGCCGCAGATAGCCGAGTCCCACGTCGAGCAGCGCGGCCAGGCTGCGCGCCGCCGCCGGGACGTCCGCGAAGAACTCCGCTGCGGCCTCGACGGTCAGGTCCAGCACCTCCGCGATGGTCCGCCCCCGGTACGTCACCGCCAGCGTCGCCGCGTTGTACCGCGCCCCGCCGCACTCCGGGCACGGCGCGTAGGTGCTCGGCAGGAACAGCAGCTCCACGCTGACGAACCCCTCGCCCTGGCAGGTCTCGCAGCGCCCGCCGGTGACGTTGAACGAGAAGCGGCTCGCGCCGTACCCCCGCTCCCGCGCGCCGTCGGTGGCCGCGAAGACCTTGCGCACCGCGTCGAACAGGCCGGTGTACGTGGCCAGGTTGGAGCGCGGGGTCCGCCCGATCGGCCGCTGGTCGACGGAGACCAGCCGGTCCACGCCCGGCAGCCCTTCGGTGATCTCGCCGACCAGGGTGGACTTGCCCGAGCCGGAGACGCCGGTGACCGCGGTGAACACGCCGAGCGGGAACTCGGCGGTCACCCCGCGCAGGTTGTGCCGGGTGACGGGGCCGACCTTCAGAGTGCCGCTCGGGGTGCGCGGAGCACGGGCAGGGGCGGGGGAGCGGCCGAAGAGGAACCGCGCGGTCGCCGACTCCGGCACGTCCGCCAGCCCGGCCGGGGGGCCGCTGTGCAGCACGCGTCCGCCGTGCTCGCCCGCCCCCGGACCGACGTCCACGATCCAGTCGGCGCCGCGCACCACGTCCAGGTGGTGCTCGACCACGAACACCGAGTTCCCGGCCCGCTTCAGCCGCTGGAGCACCGTCAGCAGCGCCTCGGTGTCCGCCGGGTGCAGCCCGGCCGACGGCTCGTCCAGGACGTAGACGACACCGAACAGGCCGGAGCGCAGCTGGGTGGCGAGGCGGAGGCGCTGGAGCTCCCCGGCGGAGAGGGTGGGCGTGGCGCGGTCCAGGCTGAGGTAGCCGAGGCCCAGCTCCACGACGGGCGCGATCCGGGCGGTCAGGTCGTCGGAAAGGACCCGGGCGGTCTCGCCGTCCCGGGGGAGCGCGGCGGCCAGTTCGGTGAGCGGCAGCGCGGCCAGCTCGGCGACGTTCCGGCCGCCGACGGTCACCGCCAGCGCCTCCGGCCGCAGCCGCCCGCCGCCGCAGATGGGACACGGGGCGCTGGTCAGGAACGACTCCGCCTTCGCCCGCAACGCCGGGCTCCTGGAGTCCGAGAACGTCTTGAGGACGTACCGGCGGGCGCTCGTGTACGTGCCCTGGTAGGGCCGTTGGATGCGGCCGGCCTCGCGGACCGGGTGCACGGTGACGACCGGCTGCTCGTCGGTGAAGAGAATCCACTCGCGCTCTTCGGCGGGCAGCTCCCGCCAGGGCCGGTCGACGTCGTACCCGAGGGCGTCCAGCACGTCGCGGAGGTTCTTGCCCTGCCAGGCGCCGGGCCAGGCGGCGACCGCGCCGTCCCGGACCGACAGCGACGGGTCGGGGACGAGGAGTTCCTCGGTGGTGCGGTGGACGCGTCCGAGGCCGTGGCACTCGGGACAGGCGCCGGCCGCCGTGTTGGGCGAGAAGGAGTCCGAGTCGAGCCGCTCCGCGCCCGGCGGATAGCTCCCGGCGCGGGAGAACAGCATCCGCAGCGAGTTGGACAGGTTGGTGACCGTGCCGACCGACGACCGTGACCCCGGCGCCGAGCGGCGCTGCTGGAGCGAGACGGCGGGCGGCAGCCCGGTGATCTCACCGACCTTCGGGGCGCCGACCTGGTGGATCAGCCGGCGGGCGTACGGCGCGACCGACTCGAAGTAGCGCCGCTGCGCCTCGGCGTAGACCGTCCCGAACGCCAGCGAGGACTTGCCCGAGCCGGAGACCCCGGTGAAGGCGGCCACCACGTCCCGCGGCACGTCGACGTCGACCCCCTTGAGGTTGTGCTCGCGGGCGCCGCGGACACGGACGTACGGGTCATGAGCGTGGCGGGGGTCGTGCATGCGGAACTCCGTACCAGGTACCGGGGGACAAACGCCGCGATTCTACGCGTCGACCGCCGTGAAGATCCGCGCGAGCCGCCGGTAGGAGTCGAGGAGCGCCGTACGGTCGTACGTGCTCGTCGTGACCAGCACCTCCTGCGCCTCCGTCTCCTTCAGCAGCGTCTCCAGCGCGTCGGCGACCTGGTCCTCGGTGCCCGCGAGGTGCCCGGTGAGCCCCGCCTCGTAGAAGCCGCGCTCCTTCGCGGTCATCGGCCGGGAGCCGACCTCCTCGGCGGGCGGCAGCGGCGGGAAGGTGCCGTGGGTGCGGGAGTACGCCATCGACCACGCCTCCGGCAGGAGCAGCCGCCGCGCGGCCTCGGGTGTTCCGGCCACGGCGACCGTCCCGGAGACGACGACGTACGGCTCGGCCGCCCACGGCGAGGGCCGGAACAGGTCGCGGTAGCGGTCGATGCCGCGCCGCATCCGGTCGCGGTCGCGCAGGTCGCCGATGACCATCGGCAGGCCCGCGCGGGCGGCGACGGCCGCGCCCTCGCCCATGGCCAGCACGAACGGCGGCACGTCGAGTCCCTCCGCGGGGCGGGCGTGCGCCCCGGTGGGGGAGGTGCCGCGGAACCAGCCGAGCAGCTCGGCCAGTTGCTCCTCGAAGCGGTCGGCGGCGTCCTTCTCGCTGCCCAGCGCCCTGCGCACCCCGTCGGTGAAGCCGACCGAGCGGCCGAGCCCCATGTCTATCCGCCCCGGGAACAGGGACTCCAGCACGCCGAACTGCTCGGCCACGACCAGCGGCCGGTGGTTGGGCAGCATCACGCCGCCGGTGCCGACCCGGACCGTGCGGGTCGCGCCCGCCACCGCCGCGGCCAGCACCGTCGGCGCGGAGCCGGCCACCCCGGGCACGCCGTGGTGCTCCGACACCCAGAACCGGTGGTACCCGAGCCGCTCGGCCTCGCGGGCCAGCAGCACGGTGTCCCGCAGCGCCTCGCCGGGCGGACGCCCGGCCCGGGTGCGGGAGCGGTCGAGGACGGAGAAACGGGTCCGGGAGATCGTCGGGGTCACACCCGGTTCAACACCGGCCGGGGCGCGGCATTCCCGCCCGTCGGCTGCTCAGGCGGAGTCCTCCAGACGGAAGCCCACCTTCAGGCCGACCTGCCAGTGCGCCACCTGGCCCTCCTCGATCAGCCCGCGCACCTGGGTCACCTCGAACCAGTCGAGGTTGCGCAGGGTCTCCGAGGCCCGGGAGATGCCGTTGCGCACGGCCTGGTCGACCCCGTCGGGCGAGGTGCCGACGATCTCCGTGACGCGGTAGGTGTGGTTCGACATCGCATGCTCCTTGTGTGTCGCGGGTCACTCCACGGTGCCTCACCCGGTCCGGGTGCGCGAGACGGCGGGCGAGGGCCGCGGAAACCCGTGATGCTCCGGAAACCCTTGACCAAAGCATTGGTACATACCAAAATCCAGGCACCCGCACGAGCCACTCGCTCGTCCCCCACGCCGGGTCCTCTTTTCGCCGTGCGCCGGACAGAACAGGACACCCCGTGAGACGTCGTCGCCTCCTCGCCCTCGTCCCCGCGTCCGCCCTCCTGCTCGGCGGCTGCGGTCTCCTCCCGGACAACGGCACCGCCTCCGGAGAGCACACCGTCACGGTGTGGCTGATGAAGGGCAGCGCCACCCAGGAGTACCTGGACCGCTTCACCGCGGACTTCACCGACACCCACCCCGGCATCGACCTCGACGTGCGCGTCCAGGAGTGGACCGGCGTCGGCGAGAAGGTGCAGAACGCGCTGAAGGGCGAGGGCGGCGGCCCCGACGTCATCGAGGTCGGCAATACCCAGGTCCCGGCCTACGCCGAGGGCGGCGGCCTGCTCGACCTGACCCTGGAGTCGATGCGGGACTGGGGCAAGGACGACTGGCTCCCCGGCCTCGCCGAGCCCGGCCAGTGGCAGTCCCAGCAGTACGGCATCCCCTGGTACGCGGCCAACCGCGTCGTCATCTACCGCAAGGACCTCTTCCAGCGGGCCGGGATCAGCGAACCGCCCCGCACCCGGGACGAGTGGCTGGAGATCACCGAACGGCTCGGCGCCGACGGGGACCAGGGCATCTACCTCGCCGGACAGGACTGGTACACCCTCGCCGGATTCATCTGGGAGGAGGGCGGCGACCTGGCCCGGCAGCGCGGCGGCGGCTCCTGGGAGGGCACGCTGGACAGCGCGGCCGCCCTGCGCGGCATGGACTTCTACCGCCGGCTCCAGGCGCTCGGCGACGGGCCGGCCGCCGCCGACGAGGAACACCCGCCGCAGGCCGGGGTGTTCGCCGAGGGCGGTGTGGCGCAGATCGTGGCCGTGCCGGGGCTCGCCGCGACCATCGTCCAGGAGAACCCCCACCTCAAGGGGAAGCTCGGCTTCTTCCCCGTCCCCGGGAAGAAGGCCGGCACGCCCGGCGCCGTCTTCACCGGCGGCTCCGACCTGGTCGTCGCGAAGAACACCGACGACCGGGACGCCGCCGTCGCCGTGGTCGAGGCGCTGACCGGCGCGGAGTGGAACACCGAACTGGCCCGCGCCATGAACTGCGTCCCGAACAAGGAGTCCCTAGCGAAGGCCGTCACCGGGGAGGAGGGCGTCGCCGCCATGGCCGCCGGGGCCGCGCGGGGGCGGGCCACCCCGACCACGGCCCGGTGGGGCGCGGTCGAGGCGGACAACCCGATCAAGGACTACATGACGGCGGTGCTCACCGGGGCCGACCCCGCGACGGAGGCCCGCCGTGCCTCGTCCCGCATCACGGCCCTACTGGACCCGGACACACGCTGAAACCCGAACACCGGCCCTCGGCCCTCGGCCACGCGCCGAGCCCCGGGCACCACGCCCCCGGGCCCGGGGCCCGGACGCGCACCGGTCTCCGGACGCGCGCCGGTTTCCGGACGCGCGCCGGTTTCCGGATGCGCGCCGGTTTCCGAGCGCATGCCGGGCCCCGGCGGGGCGATGGACCTTGGGCGCGCGCCGGACTTCGGACGTGTGCCAGCCTCCGGACGCGTGCCGGACCCGGGGTGCGTGCCGGGCCCCGGACGTACCCCGGGCCCCGGCGGTGCCCCGCTCACGGATGGCGGGCCAGGGACAGTGCGAAGCGGTGTGCCTCGTCCGTCCACCAGCGGACCGGTTCCAGGCCCGCCGCCACCAGTTCGGCGCGTACGCGCTCCTCGCGGAACTTCGCCGACACCTCGGTGCGCAGCTCCTCGCCCGCCGCGAAGTCCACGGCCAGGTCCAGCTCCTTGATCTTCACGGTCTGCGCCGTCCGCGCGCGCAGCCGCATCTCGATCCACTCCCGCTCGGCGTTCCACCGCGCGACGTGCTCGAACGCCTCCAGGTCGAAGTCGGCCGCCAGCTCCCGGTTGATGACGGACAGGACGTTGCGGTTGAACGCGGCCGTCACGCCCGCCGCGTCGTCGTACGCCCGGACCAGCACCCGCTCGTCCTTGACCAGGTCGGTGCCGAGCAGCAGCGTGTCGCCCGGGGCGAGCGCCACCCGCACGGACGTGAGGAACGCCGAGCGCTCCTCGGGCAGCAGGTTGCCGACGGTGCCGCCGAGGAACGCCACCAGCCGCGGACCCGGTGTCTCCGGCAGCTCCAGGTCGGCGGTGAAGTCGGCGATCAGCGCGTGCACGTCCAGACCGGGACGCTCGGCGGTGATCGCCCGCCCCGCCTGCCGCAGCGCGCTCTCACTGACGTCGACGGGCACGTAGGCCGACAGCCCGCTCAGCGCGTCGAGCAGGTACCGGGTCTTCTCCGAGGAACCGGAACCCAGCTCCACCAGGGAGCGCGCGCCGGACACCGCCGCGATCTCCCCGGCCCGGACGGCGAGGATCTCGCGCTCGGCGCGCGTCGGGTAGTACTCGGGCAGCGCGGTGATGCGCTCGAACAGGTCGCTGCCGCGCGCGTCGTAGAACCACTTCGGCGGCAGGGCGCGGGGCGTGCCCGTCAGGCCGGCCAGGACGTCGGCGCGGAGCGCGGCGTCCGTGGCGTCCTCGGGCATGATGCGGGTGACACGGAACGGACTCACGGGCGGGACTCCTCGGCGGGTGCGGGGGTGAAGGCGTCGTCCGGCGCCTCGGGCGAGGGCTCCTTCAGCGGCGTCAGCAGCACGTCCGTGCGGCTCGCCGCCAGTACGGTGCGGTCGGGCACCTCCTGCCAGTGCGGATCGTCGTCGTACGGTTCCGAGGCCACGACGGTGCCGCCGCCGGGCCGGGCCAGGTACCACAGGGAGTCGCCCCAGGCGGTGGCGGCGACCGTGTCACCGGCCGCGAGGAGCAGGTTGAGCCGGGCGGCGGGGGCCAGCGCCGCGATCTCCAGCACCGTCCCGGCCAGCGCCTCCGCCTCCGGGACACCCGCCCGCAGCCGCCGCAGGACCAGCGCCCACACGAACGCCGAGTCGTTGCGGGCCTCCAGGGAGAGCAGGTCCCGCGGCGCCAGCGAGGAGACCAGCGGGGCGAGCGAACCCGGCCAGCCGGGCACCGCCCCGTTGTGGCTGAACAGCCAGGTGTCCGCGGCGAACGGCGCCGCCGCGGCCTCCGCGTCCGCCCCCGACAGGGTGGCGTCCCGCACCGCGCCGAGCACCGCCGTGGAGCGCACCACCCGTGCCAGGTCGGCGAAGGACCGGTCCGCCCAGATCGGCCCGGCCCGCCGGTACCGGGCGGGCACCGGGTCGCCCTCGGCGTACCAGCCGACGCCGAAACCGTCGGCGTTGACCGTCCCGTACCGCTGCCGCCTGGGCGCCCACGACTGGCGGTACAGACCGTGCGCCGGCGCCACGAGCAGCTCGCCGAGGGTCAGCGCCGGTCCCGTGTAGGCGAGATGACGGCACATCAGCCGCGCTCCGAGCGGGCCGTGCGGAACCCGGAGAAGATCTGCCGCCGCACCGGAAGGTCCCAGTTGCGGAACGTCCCCCGGCAGGCCACCGCGTCCACCGCGAACGAACCGCCGCGCAGCACCTTGTGCCCCGGTCCGAAGAACACCTCCGAGTACTCCTTGTACGGGAACGCCCGGAACCCCGGGTACGGCGCGAGGTCGCTCGCCGTCCACTCCCACACGTCGCCGATCAACTGCCGTACCCCGAGCGGCGACTCGCCGGCCGGGTAGCTGCCCGCGGGCGCCGGCCGCAGGTGCCGCTGCCCGAGGTTGGCGTGTTCCGGACCCGGATCGGCATCGCCCCACGGGTAGCGCGTGGAGCCGCCGGTGGCCGGGTCGTACCGCGCGGCCTTCTCCCACTCGGCCTCGGTGGGCAGCCGCCGCCCCGCCCAGCGGGCGTAGGCGTCGGCCTCGTACCAGCACACGTGGACCACCGGCTCCTCGGGCGGCACCGCCTCGGTCACGCCGAACCGGCGGCGCAGCCACTGACCGCCGTCGCGGCGCCAGAACAGCGGGGCCGTGATCCGGGCCCGGCGGACGTGGTCCCAGCCGTCGGCGGTCCACCAGCGCGGGTCGTCGTAGCCGCCGTCCTCGACGAACGCCAGGTACGCGCCGTTGGTCACCGGGGTGGTGTCGATGAAGAACGGCGCCACCTCCCGCCGGTGCGCGGGCCGCTCGTTGTCCAGCGCCCACGGCTCGCCGGACGTGCCCATCGTGAACGGGCCGCCCGGAACCAGGACTTCGGACGGCCCGGTGAACAGCGGCACCGGCTCCGGGTCGGGCGCGGTGAGCGCCCGCGGCCCCCGGCGCAGCTGGTGCGTGATCAGCATCGTCTCGTCGTGCTGCTGCTCGTGCTGCGCGATCATCCCGAAGGCGAAGCCCGCCTCCGTCAGCCTCGTCCCGTGGAACGCGGCCTTCTCCAGCACGTCCAGGGCCCGGCCGCGCACGTCGGCCGCGTACCGCCGGGCCTCCTCCGGCGACAGCAGCGGCAGCTTCACACGCTCCGCACGGGGATGCTCGAAGGCGTCGTACAGGGTGTCTATCTCGGGGCGTATCGCCTCCTGCCCGCCGACCGCCCGCAGCAGCCACAGCTCCTCCTGGCTGCCGATGTGGGCGAGGTCCCACACCAGCGGGGACATCAGCGGCGAGTGCTGCGCGGTCAGGTCGGGCTCCTCCACGCAGCTCGTCAGCAGCGTGGTGCGGTCGCGGGCGGCGAGCAGGTGGGTCAGGGCCCGCTCGCGCAGGGACTCGGCGTCGTAAGCGGGGTCGGTCATGGGCGGACGTCCTTCCCGTGGTCGTGACGGCTCCCGCCGTCCAGCTCGTCCAAGAGGTCGTCGGCGGGGCAGCGGCCCCGCGCGACATGGCGGTCCAGGTACCCGGCGACGGCGTCCGTCACCTCGGTGCCCGCGCCCAGCCGGGGCAGCGCGCCGAGCGCCGCCGTGAAGCACGCCGTGGCCGCGTCGCGCAGTTCCCGGTCGGTCAGGCCGAGCCGCGCCGCGTCCCGCCACAGCGGGTTGTGCGGAGCGGGCAGACCGCCGGTGCGCTCGGCGAGCGGCTTCACCGCCCGGTAGGCGGTCTCGGCGGCCTCCGGATCGTCGAACAGCGCCGCCGTCACGGCGAGCGGGACGATCCAGCCGTCGTCCCCTGGCTGCGCGTCGATCATGCGCAGCTCCAGGTGGCCGCGCGGCCGGACCGGCGGGAACAGCGTGGTGAGGTGGTAGTCGAGGTCCTCCCTGGTGGGCGGCGGCGAGGACCGCGTCCACTCCCGGAAGGTCAGCCCCTCGGGGACCTCCCACGGGCCCTCGGCCCGCCGTACGCACATCACCGGCGCGTCCAGCACGTGCCGCGCCCAGGTGCCGGCCGGGTCGGCGTCCAGCACGGGCGCGCCCGCCCGGCCCGGACCGATCTGCTCCCAGCGCAGCTGCCGGGTGGACCGCCAGCCGGTGGGCCGCCGCCCGGCGAGCGGCGAGTTGGCGAACGCGGCCACGAGCACAGGACCGAGCCGGTGGGCGAGCCACCAGCGCCGTACGTGGCCGAGCGGGCCGGGTTCCTCAAGGCCCGCGTCGAGGCACACCTGCACCGAAGCGGTGGCGCGCATCATGGAACGCCCGCCGGGACCGGTGCGGTCCAGACAGGCCTCCATGGCGTCGTAGCGGGGCTGCCGCAGGAAGCGGCGGGGGAGGTGCCACGGTTCGTGGCCGAGGCCGACCAGGGTGAGGTCCCGCGCGTCGAGGACCGCGCGTACGGCGTCTAGGTCGGCGGAGACGGTGCGGACGACCTCCGTGAGGGAGGCGCCGGGCGGCGAGCTGAGTTCCAGCTGGCCGCCGGGTTCCACGGTGAGTGCCGACTTCAGTGGCACGGACCGCAGTGCGGCGTAGGCCGCGTCGAGTCGTTCGGAGGTGACCGGGAGCCGCGGGTCGCGCAGCTCGTGGACGAGCCATTCCACTTCCACCCCGAGGCGCCGGGGCGGGCCGGTCTTGAAGGCGATGCCGCGTACCAGGGCCGCGACCTCCGCCTCGCTCATGGCGGTGTGCGGCCTGCTACAGCCGCCGACCGAATCTGACATGTCGGGACCTTCCTGAGATTCCACCATGCCGCCGGGTCCGGCCTGGCCGGCCGGGTCGGCACACTCGTCCCACCCAAGACCCTCACGCGCCGCGGGACAAGGGGACATACCGGGACGTTCCGCTGCCGGAAACCGCGTTGCGGCGCGACACCAGCATCGACCACGATGGACCTATGAGCACGACGGGGGAGGCCGCACGGCGCGCGGCCACGGCACCCACGGGGGTGGCGCCGTGAGCGCGCGCCTGCGGGGCATCGCACAGATGACGGAACAGATCGTCGCCGCGGGGGCGTACCGCGCGTCCGACGGTCGCGCGGTACGGATCGCGGAGGCCGTCGACGCGGCCCGCGCGGGCACCCGGACGCACGGTCCGGGGCCCGTCGGCCCGGTCGGCCTCCCCTCCCTGCGGACCTCGTTCGAGGTGACCGGCGAGAGCAGCCTGGAGGCGGCCCGCCGTCTGGGCGGCGACGTCGCGGTGCTGAACTTCGCCTCGGCCCGCAACCCCGGCGGCGGCTACCTGGGCGGTGCCCAGGCCCAGGAGGAGGCGCTCTGCCGGGCCTCCGCCCTCTACACCTGCCTGCTGCGGGCCCGGGACTTCTACGACCACCACCGCGCCCACCGCGACCCGTTCTACTCCGACCGCGTCGTCCACTCGCCCGGCGTGCCCGTCTTCCGGGACGACCGGGGCCGCCTGCTGGACGAGCCGTTCACCGCGGCCTTCCTCACCGCCGCCGCGCCCAACGCCGGGGTGGTGCTGCGCACGGCGCCCGAGCGGGCCGCGGAGCTGCCGTCCGCGCTGGCCGTCCGCGCCGAGCGCGTCCTGGAGACGGCCGCGGCCCACGGGCACCGCACCCTGGTCCTCGGGGCGTGGGGCTGCGGCGTCTTCCGCAACGACCCCGCCCGGGTGGCGGGGGCGTTCCGGACGCTGCTCGGGCCGGGCGGACGGTTCGCGTCCGCGTTCGCGCACGTGGCGTTCGCGGTCCTGGACCGGACCCCGGGGGCCGGGGTCCGCACTGCCTTCGAGCGGACGTTCGACGAGCTTCAGCTCCAGCCGTAGCGCTCCCGCAGCCGGTGCCGCACGAGGTTGAACCGCATCCGGTCCAGCGCGCACGCCTCCCGGCGCATCCCGTCCTCGTGCAGCCGCAGCACCCGGTCGACGTCCACCCACGAGTCCCGCCCCGAACGGTCCCACGGGCCGCTGCCGATCGGCACCCAGTCCCGGTCGGCGTCGTGCCGTTTGCTGGAGAGCTGCACGGCGAGCACGGTCCCGGCCGCCTCGCGGGCGACCACGAGGACGGGCCGGTCCTTGCCCCGGCCGTCGTTCTCCTCGTAGGGCACCCACGTCCAGACGATCTCGCCCGGGTCGGGGTCGCCGTCGTGCGCGGGGGAGTACTCGGTGCGTACCCGGCCCACCGACCGGGCGTCGGCCTCGGTGGTGGCGGTGGGGCCCCGGCGGCCGGGGACGTTCTCATCGGTGAAGGTCGTCACGGGGCGTACCGTACGGGACGCCCCCCGGTCATGATCAACTCCTTCATCGGTGCTCCGATGGCAGCGATCGGTCTTCCTATTGGTACGCCGATGGCCACCGGCCTACCGTCGGACGGACCGCCGAGTGGCAGCGCGCCGCGCGGGCGGCCAGCATGCAGCCAGGAGCACGAAGGAGAGATACCCATGGCCACCGGAGAGAGCACCCAGCACGCCATCGACTGGCCCGAGAAGTACCTGCCGGGAACCGGCGACAACTTCGTCTCGAACGAGGTGATCGTCCAGGGCCTCACCGCCGACCGGGTGTGGCGGCTCCTCGTCGACACCTCCGCCTGGGAGTCGTACTACGACAACGTCTCCGACATCTCCTTCCCGGACGGCGGCGGCCCCCGGTTGGCCGAGGGCACCCGCTTCGGCTTCGGCACCTTCGGCTTCCCGCCGCTCGACGCGCACGTCATCGCCTGCGAGGAGCCCGGCGACGGCACCCCGGGCCGCCTGTCGTGGACCGCGCTCCAGGAGGGCGGCCCGGACGAGCGCCTCGACGTGCTGCACGCCTGGCTGGTGGAGGACCTGCCCGGCGGCCGGGTCCGCGTCCTGACCCAGGAGTCGCAGTTCGGCAAGCCCGCCGCCGACCTCGCCGGGCAGACCCCCAACCCCATGCTCAACGGCCACCAGTCCTGGCTGGACGGGCTGGTCCGCGCCGCCCGCGGCCGGGTGGCAGGCTGACTCCCCTCGCCGAACACGGCCGACCGACGAGGAGGATCACCTCATGACCGCACAGCTCACCGTCAGCGTCCTGGGCACCGGCATCATGGGCGCCGCGATGGCGCGCAACCTCGCCCGCGCCGGACACACCGTCCGGGCCTGGAACCGCACCCGCGCCAAGGCCGAACCCCTCACCGCCGACGGCGTCCGCGTCGCCGGCACCCCCGAGGAGGCGGTCCAGGACGCCGACGCCGTACTGACCATGCTCTACGACGGCCCCGCCGCCCTGGACGTCATGCGCGAGGCCGCGCCCGCCCTGCGGCCCGGTACCGCCTGGATCCAGTCCACCACCGCCGGCCTCACCGCCCTCGACGACCTGGCCGGCTTCGCCCGCGACCACGGCCTGGTCTTCTTCGACGCCCCGGTGCTCGGCACCCGGCAGCCCGCCGAGGCCGGACAGCTGCTCGTCCTCGCGGCCGGACCGGCCGACGCCCGCGCCGCGGTGACGCCGGTCTTCGACGCGGTCGGCTCCCGCACCGTGTGGACCGGCGAGGACGGCGCCGCCGGCAGCGCGACCCGGCTGAAGCTCGTCGCCAACAGCTGGGTCATCGCCGCCACCAACGCCACCGGCGAGGTACTCGCCCTCGCCGGAGCGCTGGGCGTCGACCCCGACCACTTCTTCGACGCCATCGCCGGCGGCGGACTCGACATGGGGTACCTGCGGGCCAAGGCCGCCCTGATCCGCGAAGGCAGGCTCACCCCCGCGCAGTTCGCCGTCAGTACGGCCGCCAAGGACGCCCGGCTGATCGTCGAGGCCGGGGAACGGGGCGGCGTACGCCTCGACGTGGCCGCCGCCGGGGCGGAGCGGCTGGCCCGCGCCGCCGCACAGGGACACGGCGACGAGGACATGGCCGCGGCGTACTTCGCCAGCTTCCCCGAGGCCGGCGGCGACGTCCGGGAGGAGCGGCCCGCCAGGGCCGGCCGGGACGAGAAGCCCGCCCGGGACGAGTAGCCTCGAAGCACCATAAACGATCAAGGAGTTCGCATGTCCAAGCCGCCGCTGCCCGCCGACGCCGTCGAGATGCTGCGCCGCCCCAACCCGTGTGTGATGGCGACCCTCCGCTCGGACGGCGCCCCCGTCTCCACCGCCACCTGGTACCTCTGGGAGGACGACGGCCGGGTCCTGATCAGCCTCGACGAGGGCCGTGTCCGTCTGAAGCACCTGCGCCGCGACCCCCGGGTCACCCTCACCGTCCTGGCCGAGGACGACTGGTACACCCATGTCACGCTCCTCGGCCGTGTGGTCGAGACCCGCGACGACGAGGGCCTGAAGGACATCGACCGGCTCTCCACCCACTACACCGGCGACGCCTACCCCGACCGGGTGCGCTCCCGGGTCAGCGCCCTCATCGAGGTCGAGCGCTGGCACGGCTGGGGCGCCCACAAGGACAGCGACCAGGCGTCCAGCTAGCTCCTCGGCCCTCGTCCTCAGCCCTCGCGGCCGGTCGCGGCCACCGTGACGCCGAGGCCGATCATCGTCAGGCCGCCCGCCCCGCCGACCGCGGACAGCCGGCGGGGCGAGCCGGCGAACCAGCTCCGCGCGGTGGCCGCCAGCAGCCCCCAGACGCTGTCGCAGGCCACCGCGATCACGTTGAAGACCAGCCCGAGCAGCAGCAGCTGTCCGGCGGCGGCCCCCGCTCCGCGGTCGACGAACTGCGGCAGCACGGCCGTGAAGAAGACGATCGTCTTGGGGTTGGTCACCCCGACCGTGAACCCCTCCCAGAAGGTGCGCCGGTCCTCGCGAGCCGCCGCCGGGACGGCGAGCGCCGCCCGCAGCGAACCCCGGTCCCGCCAGGCCCGCACCCCGAGGTGCACCAGGTACGCGGCGCCCGCGAGCTTCAGCACGGTGAACGCCACGACCGAGCGCTCCACGACCGGCCCGACGCCCAGGGCGACGGCGCCGACCAGGACACAGGCGCCGGACGTGTTCCCGAGGACCGTGGTCAGCGCGGCCCGGCGGCCCAGCGCCAGCGCCCTGCCGATCACGAAGAGCACACTGGGACCGGGCACCACGACGATCAGCGCCGACAGGGCCGCGAAGGCGAGCAGACGGTCGGTGGACACCATGCGGCCATGCAAGCACGCGGGGCCGGACGGCTCCAACGCCTTTACGCGGTACGGCTTTCCCGTACACTCCTTGTCCGCGGCATCGCGTGCCGGTCACCGGCAGGGTGAGGCATGGAGGCGCCGTGGGAATGCCCTGGAGGCATTGACCGTGTCAGTCGAACTGAACCACACCATCGTCCACTCCCGGGACCGGGAGGAGTCCGCCCGTTTCCTCGCCGCGCTCCTCGGACTCGAGGTCGGCGCACCGGCCGGACCCTTCCTCCCCGTGGAACTCGAAGGCGGCGTCACCCTGGACTTCGCCACCGTCGACACCGACATCACCGTGCAGCACTACGCGTTCCTCGTCTCCGAGGACGTGTTCGACGCGGCCCTCACCCGGCTCGTCGACGACGGGATCGCGATCCAGGCCGACCCGCACGGCCGGCACCCGGGCCGGATCAACCGCAACGACGGAGGGCGCGGCGTGTACTTCCGCGACCCCGCGGGCCACGCCCTGGAACTCCTCACCCGCCCGTACGGCAGTGACCCGGCCTCGCCGCTGAACGGGGTCACCGAAGAGGTCCCGGGCGCCACGCACCCCGCCTGAACCGCGACCGGCCGGCTCCGGTCAGGTCTGGTCAGGTCAGTCCAGGAACGTCACCGCCAGGCGCTCCCGCAGCTCCTCGTGCGTGATGCCGAACGTCTCCCGTATCCGCACCCCGTCGGGGCCGGTGTCGAAGACACCGTGGTCGGTGTAGACGCGGGAGACGCAGCCCGTGCCGGTCAGCGGACAGGTGCACTCCGGGACCAGCTTGGCGGTGCCGTCGCGGGCGAACAGCGTCATCATCACGTAGACCCGCTTGGCGCCGATCGCCAGGTCCATCGCGCCGCCGACGGCCGGGATCGCGTCGGCGGCGCCGGTGTGCCAGTTGGCCAGGTCGCCCGCCCCGGATACCTGGAACGCGCCCAGCACGCACACGTCCAGGTGGCCGCCGCGCATCATCGCGAACGAGTCGGCGTGGTGGAAGTACGCCGCCCCCGGCAGCTCCGTCACCGGGACCTTGCCCGCGTTGGTGAGGTCCGGGTCGACGCCGTCGCCGGTGGCGGCCGGGCCCATGCCGAGCATGCCGTTCTCGGTGTGCAGGACGATCCCCGCACCGGCGTCGAGGTGGTCGGCGATCCGGGTCGGCTGTCCGATGCCGAGGTTGACGTAGGAACCCGCCGGGATGTCCCGGGCGATGCGCGCGGCGAGCGCGTCGGTGCCCAGCCGGGCGGGCTCGGTCGGTGCGCTGCTCATCAGCGGGCCCCCCGCACGGTCAGCCGGCGGGCCTCGGCCCGCACGACACGGTCGACGTAGATGCCGGGCGTGACCACGGCCTCCGGGTCCAGGCCACCGGTCGGCACGACCTCGGTGACCTGGGCGATCACGGTCGTCGCGGCGGTGGCCATGACCGGACCGAAGTTCCGCGCCGTCTTGCGGTAGACAAGGTTGCCCATGCCGTCGGAGCGGTCGGCCGAGATCAGCGCCACGTCACCCTTGATCGGGTACTCCAGGACGTACGTCCGCCCGTCGATGACCCGGGTCTCCTTGCCCTCGGCGAGCGGCGTGCCGACGCCCGTCGGGCAGTAGAACGCGCCGATGCCCGCGCCGGCCGCCCGCATCCGCTCGGCGAGACTGCCCTGCGGGACCACCTCCAGCTCCACCTTTCCCGCGCGGTACAGCCCGTCGAAGACGTGACTGTCGCTCTGCCGCGGGAAGGAGCAGACCACCTTGCGGACCCGGCCCGCCCTCAGCAGCGCGGCCAGGCCCACGTCGCCGTTGCCGGCGTTGTTCGACACGACGGTCAGGTCGCCCGCGCCCTGCCGGATCAGCGCGTCGATCAGCTCGAACGGCATGCCGGCCAGGCCGAACCCGCCGACCAGGACGGTCGAGCCGTCCGCGATGCCGGCCACCGCCTCGTCGGCGCTGTCGGCGAAGGTCGTCGTCATGCTCGGGTCCACATCCCTCGGTCCACCTCGTTCGTGACGTTCTCCAGGACGACCGCCAGCGCCTGGCCGACGCCGATGCAGATCGCCGCCACGCCCCAGCGCTCCCGGCGTTCGCGCAGCACCTTGGCGAGGGTGCCGAGCAGCCGGCCGCCCGAGGCGCCCAGCGGATGCCCGATCGCCAGCGCGCCGCCGCGCGTGTTCACGATCTCCGGGTCGATCCCCCAGGCGTCCACACAGGCCAGCGACTGCACCGCGAACGCCTCGTTCAGCTCGACCGCGCCCACGTCGCCCCAGCCGATCCCGGCCCGGCCCAGGGCCCGTTCGGCCGCCTCGACGGGCGCGTATCCGAACATCGGCGGCTCCACGGCGTGCGCGCCGCGCCCCGCGATCCGGGCGAGCGGTTCCAGGCCGATGCGGTCGGCCGCCGCCCCGGTCCCGAGCAGCAGCGCGGCGGCACCGTCGCTCAGTGGTGAGGCGTTGCCCGCGGTGATCGTGCCGTCGGGCCGGAACGACGGCTTCAGCGCCGCCAGCCTGTCCATGCTGGTGCCGGGACGGATGCCCTCGTCCCGGTCGAGTCCGGCCACCGGCACCACCAGGCCGTCGTAGAAGCCGGTGTCCCAGGCCGCGGCGGCCAGCTTGTGGGAGCGGACCGCGAACTCGTCCTGCCGGTCCCGGGAGATGTCGAACCGCTCCCGCAGCAGCTCGTTGCTCTCGCCGAGCGACACCGTCCACTCGGCGGGCATCGCCTCATTGACCAGCCGCCAGCCGAGGGTCGTCGACACGGCGGTGACGTTCCCCGCCGGGAACGGCCGGTCGGACTTGGGCAGCACCCACGGCGCGCGGGTCATCGACTCCACGCCGCCCGCGACGACCACGTCCGCGTCGCCGGACTCCAGCGTGCGCGAGGCGGTCATCGCCGCGTCCAGACCCGAACCGCAGAGCCGGTTCACGGTGGTCGCGGGCACGCTCACCGGCAGTCCGGCCAGCAACACGGCCATCCGGCCGACGTTGCGGTTGTCCTCCCCGGCGCCGTTGGCGTTGCCCCACACCACGTCGCCGACGGCGGCCGGGTCGAGACCGGGGGCCTCGGCCAGCACACCGGTCAGGGCGGTGGCGGCCAGGTCGTCCGGGCGGACACCGGCCAGCGCGCCGTTGAACCGCCCGAACGGCGTACGGACCGCCGCGTACAGATACGCCTCGCTCACCGGGCGCTCCCGGCGGCGGAGGGCGCGTCGGCGACGGAGGGCGCGTCGGCGGTGGCCGGCGTGTCGGCGGCGGACGGCTCGTCGAGCCGGGCGGACGCCAGCGGGACGGGAGCGAACATCGCGGGTTCCTCGTCCGGGAACAGCGCGGTCGGCCCGTACACCCAGTCCGTGAACGCGTAGCCGTACGGGTCCACCTCGCGCAGGACCGCGTTGCGCCGCAGCCGCTCCCCGCCCTCCAGGTGCCACAGCTCGCCCCAGGCGCGGGCCGTGGTCTGCACCCGGCGGCAGTGCTCCACCCGGACCGCCTCGTACGCGGCCAGCGCGGCGTCCCAGTCCAGGCCGCCCTCGGCGCGGAGCCGGGCGACGTGCCGGGCCAGCACCCAGCCGTCCTCGATCGCCATGATCGCGCCCTGCGCCATGTACTGGAGCGGCGGGTGCGCGGCGTCGCCGAGCAGCGCGATCCGCCCGTGCACCCAGTTCTCCACCGGGTCCCGGTCGAGCATCTGCCACCAGCGGTCCCGCCACATCAGCGGGACGCCCTTGCGCACGGTGTCGCAGGTCGCCTCGAACGCCGCATCCAGTTCGTCCGGTGTGCCCCAGTCATCCCGCCCCGCCGACGCCTTCGGCGACCGGAAGACGGCGACCTGGTTGAACATGTCGCCGCCGCGCAGCGCGTACTGGACGAAGTGGCAGCGCGGGCCGACGTACACGGTGACGTCCTTCTCCGCGACGCCGTGTCCCCGCACCGCGTCGATCGGGACGGCCGCCCGGTAGGCGACGTACTCCGAGCTGACCACGTCGTCGCCGATCAGGTCCCGGCGGGCCACCGAGTGCAGCCCGTCCGCGGCGATCACCAGCGGCGCCTCTTCGGTGCGGCCGTCCGCCAGCCGCACCCGGGCCCCGCCGTCGGTCTGCTCGTACCCGGTGACCGCCTGGTCGTTGACCAGCTCCACCCCGGCCGCGCGGCAGGCGCGCAGGAAGATGCCGTGCAGATCACTGCGGTGGATCACCATGTACGGGAAGCCGTACTGCCGTTCCAGGTCCGCGAGGTCGAGACGGGTCAGCTCGCGCGCGTCGAGCGCGTCGCGCATCACCATGTTCTCGGGGAGCACACCGAGGCTCTTGGCCTCGTCCAGCAGACCGTACTCGTGCAGGATGCGGGTGCAGTTGGGCGCGATCTGGATGCCGGCGCCGACCTCCCCGAACTCCTTGGCCCGCTCCAGGACGCGTACCCGCAGGCCCTCCCGGGCCAGGGCGAACGCGGTGCTGAGACCACCGATACCGCCGCCGACGACGATGACGTCGGGGGTGTCCGAGGTGGAGGGCTGTGCAGGTTTCATCGTCTCTTCCTTGAGTCTCTTCCTTGAGCGCGGAGCCGGACGGAGGGGGAGGTCAGAGCCAGGGGCCGAGTTCCGGCACCGGCGCGCCGTAGCGGGTCGTGGGCCAGGCGGGCCGGCCGGTCAGATACGCCGTCAGTTCGTGCAGCGGGCCGGTCACCTCCACCGGGTCGCCGGTGCCGGGCAGCTCCCAGCGGACCTCGGCGTCCGTCGGGACCAGCACCGCGGCCGGGCCGGGGGCGGCGGCCCGCCTGGCCGCGACGTCGTCGCAGAGCGCGGCCAGGAACCGGTCCGGCAGGTCGGCGAAGGACACGCCCCGGCCCAGGTCGACGGCGTGCACGCAGACCTCGCGCGAGCGCATCCAGGGCAGCTCCGTGGCGGGCACGGTCCGGCCCTGCGCGGTGACGACCTCGGCCGCCCACGCTCCGGCGTCCAGCGCGGCCGTCGCCGCCTCCAGCTTCGCGGCCGACTCGCGCAGCCACGCCGTCAGCTCGGCGGCGGACAGCACCGCGCCCCTGGCGATCCCCTCCGCGCGCTCCTCGGGGGAGGCGTACATCGGGGTCTTCTCGCCGGTCGCGGCCCAGTGCACCAGGTTGCCGAGCGCGTCGGCGTTGGCCGCGACGTGCGCGACGACGTGCCCCCGGGTCCAGCCGGGCAGGAGGCTCGGCGCGTCCAGCACCGCGGCGTCGGCGTCGGCCGCCCCGATCAGCAGGGCGGTACCGAGCCGCGCCCAGTCGCGCGCTTCCTCGAACGTACGGGAGGGCGTGGCGGTCATCAGGCGGACTTCTCCTCGACGACCTTGTTCTCCAGGCGGCCGATGCCCTCGATCTCGGTGACGACCGTCTCGCCGCCCAGCAGGTACCGCTCCGGCTTCCGGGCGTGGCCCACACCGCCGGGCGTGCCGGTGGCGATGATGTCGCCCGGGTTGAGGCGGACGACGGTGGAGACGTACTCGACCAGGTCGACCGGGTCGAACAGCAGGTCACCGGTGGAGTCCGACTGCATGACCTCGCCGTCGACGCTCAGCGTGACGTCGAGGGCGGGTCGGACCCCGCCGGGCAGCTCGTCCGGGGTGACCAGGAACGGGCCGAGGGGGGTGGAGGAGTCCCACATCTTGCCCTGGAGCCACTCCCGGGTGCGGAACTGCCAGTCCCGGCAGGTGATGTCGTTCAGCACGGTGAACCCGGCGATGGCCCGCTCGGCCTCCTCGCCCCGGGCCCGGCGCACCGGGGCGCCGACGACGACGGCCAGCTCGACCTCCCAGTCGAACTTCTCGGTCTCCACCGGGCGCTGGATGTCGTCACCCGCGCCGATCAGGGAGTCCGCGAACTTCGCGAACAGGGTGGGGTGTTCGGGCAGGTCCCGGCCCATCTCCTGGATGTGGTTGCGGTAGTTGAGGCCGACGCACACCACCTTGGACGGCCGCGGCACGACCGGCGCGAAGTCCGCGCCCGCCAGCGGGTACGCCGTCCCCGTCGCCGCGGCGGCCCGCCCGGCCCAGCCCTCCTCGGCCAGCAGGGCACCGAGGTCGGGGGCGCCGAGGTCGACCAGGACGTCGCCGTCGAGCCTCACGGCACGGGTCGCGCCGTCGACACGGAGGGTGGCGAGCTTCATCGGGTGGTTCCTTCCACATGGGTACGGTCGAGACGGAGCGCCTCGAAGATCGGGGAGTCGCTGAACCGGAACAGGTCCAGCGCGCCGGAGTCGGAGTCGGTCGCGCCCGCCTCGGAGCGCACCGAGAACGGCTCCCAGGACGGCACCGTGAACAGGTCGCCGCGCGTCACGGACCAGGACCGCTCGCCGACGGTGACCGTGCCGGAGCCGTCGAAGACCTGGTAGACGGAGGAACCGGTCTCCTTGACCGGCGCGGTCTCGGTGCCGCGCGCCACCCGGTGCATCTCGGCGCGGATCGTCGGCAGCACGTCGGCGCCGGTCGCCGGGTCGCTGAACCGGACGGCGGCGTGACCGTGCTCGACGGTCCCCGCGAAGCCCTCGGCCTCCAGCGCCAGCTGGTCGGCGAGTGCCCGGTCGGTGTGGGCCCAGCGGTAGGCGAGGAGCGGCGAGCCCGGACCGGTGGAGCCGGGGGCGGCGGAGACCGGGCGCAGCCCCGGGTGGCCCCACAGCCGCTCCGCCCGCGACCGCTCCGGCGTGATCCGCTCGGCGTCGCTGATCTCGTCCCGGCCGAACTCGAAGAACTGCGCCTCCGAGGTGTACTGGAACGGGATGTCCAGACCGTCGATCCAGGCCATCGGCTCGGCCGTGGCGTTGTGGTGGGCGTGCATGTTCCAGCCGGCCTGCGGCAGGAAGTCGCCGCGGCGCATCGCCACCGGGTCCCGGCCGACGACCGTCCACACGCCCTCGCCCTCGACGACGAAGCGGAACGCGTGCTGGGTGTGCCGGTGCTCGGGCGCGTCCTCGCCGGGCATCAGGTACTGGATCGCCGCCCACAGCGTCGGCGTCGCGAACGGCCGGCCGCCGAGCGAGGGGTTGGCCAGCGCGATCGCGCGGCGTTCGCCGCCCCGGCCGACCGGCACGATGTGCCCCGCCCGGTCGGCCAGTTCGCGCAGCCGCTCCCAGCGCCACACGTGCGGCACGGCACGGGAGCGCGGGTGGGCGGGCATCAGGTCGCCGATCTCGGTCCACAGCGGGACGAGCAGTTCCTTCTCGAAGCCCCGGTACAGCTCTTCGAGCGCCGGGGTGACCTCGGGCTGGTCCGCCGCCGATACGGCCTTCAGCCGGACGGGGGAGCCCGCGACAGTGTCTTGAGCGATGGAGGAAGTCACGCGCTCAGCGTGCTCCCGCGTCCGCAGGGCGGACATGTAAATTCTGGAGTGCAGAATCACGTCACAGTCGGCGTCACAGTCGGCGTCACAGTCGGAGAGACACCCGTAGAGAGACCCCCGTGGACAAACCGCTGAAGAACCCGCCGCCCTACGCCATCGCCAGCGTCGACCACGCCCTGCGTGCCGCGACCCTGCTCCAGCTGGAGGGCGGGCAGACCGTCTCGCAGATCGCCGAGCGCCTCGGCGTGGCCCGCTCCACCGCCCACCGGCTGCTGGCGATGCTGGTCTACCGGGACTTCGCCGTCCAGGACGACCACCGCGTCTACCACGCGGGACCCGTCCTGGAACTGGCGGCGTACTCCCGCTCGCAGGTCTCCCGGCTGCGGGCCGCCGCGCTGCCCCATCTGCACCGGGTCGTCGACCTGATCGACGAGACGGCCAACCTCACGGTGCGCACCCGCGACACCGCCCGGTTCATCGCCAGCGTCGAGTCGACCCGGGCGCTGCGGGTCGGCTCCCGCGAGGGCATGGTCTTCCCCGCCCACCGCACCACGGCCGGGCTGCTCCTCCTCGCCGACCTCGACCCGGCGGAACTGGACGACGTCTACGCCCCCGAGCGCCACGCCGACCGGCCCGACGACCGGCCCGACCCCGCCGTGCTCCGCCGCGAGCTGTCCCGGGTCCGCCGCAGCGGCTTCGCCGTCAACCGGGAACGCTCCGAGCGGGGCCTGGTGGCCGTGGGCGTGCCGGTCCACGGCCGGGACGGCGCGGCGGTGGCGGGACTGTCGGTGTCGATGCCGAGCGTGCGGTACGAGCCGCGCCGGCTGCGGGAACTGGTGAGCACGCTGGAGGCGGCGGCACGCGGGGTGGAGGGGGACCTGACGGCCGGGGGTGACGGGTGACGGGCGCGGGGCGCGGGGCGTGGGGAGCGGGGCGCGGGACGCGGGACGCCGACGTCGTTTCGTCCGGCGGTGGGAGGGAAGCAATGGCGGCGTCCCTGGCCGCACCGGGAGGAGCCGACATGACCGAGCACCCAGCCGCCACCGCCCCCGGCGCGTTCGACGCGGCGCGATCCGGCGAGATCGTCGCCGCCTCCCTGGCCGGCACCGCCGACCCGCGGCTGAGAGAGCTGCTCACCTCCCTGGTCCGGCACACCCACGCCTTCGTCAAGGAGGTCGGACTGACCCCCGAGGAGTGGGCGGCGGGCGTGGACTTCCTGACCCGGACCGGCCAGAAGTGCGACGCCGTCCGGCAGGAGTTCGTCCTGCTCTCCGACGTCCTCGGGGTGTCCATGCTGGTCGACACGCTCGCCCACCCGGCGGACGGCGCGTACACCGAGTCGACCGTCGAAGGCCCCTTCCACCTGGTGGCGTCACCGCCGCGCGCGCTCGGCGACACCATCGACGAGGCGGCCCGCGGCGGTGACCCGTGCCTGGTCACCGGCCGGGTCACCGACGGCGACGGCAGACCGGTGGCCGGCGCCCGGATCGACGTGTGGCAGGCCGACGCCGACGGCTTCTACGACGTGCAGCGCCCCGGCGAGGTCCCCGAGCGCAACCTGCGCGGCCTGTTCACCGCCGACGGCGACGGCCGGTTCCGGTTCCGCAGCGTCGTACCGCGCTACTACCCCGTCCCCACGGACGGCCCCGTGGGCGGACTGCTCGCGGCCACCGGACGCCACCCCTACCGGGCGGCGCACCTCCACGTCGAGGTGAGCGCCCCCGGCGTCGTCACGCTCACCACCCACCTCTTCGTGGCCGGCTCGCCCCACCTGGACTCCGACGCCGTGTTCGGGGTGAAGGAGAGCCTGGTGAGGGAGTTCGCCGAGGTGGACGACGCGGAGCGGGCCGCCGAGCACGGCCTGCCCAACCCCTTCCGGCACGTCGACTTCCCCGTCACCGTCCGCCGGGAGGGCTGAGATGACCGCCGACGACGGCGTGAGCGTCCACGAGACGTACCCGTCCCGCGTACTGACCGGTCCGGGCGCCCGGCACCGCGTCCCCGAGGAGGCCGAACGGCTCGGCGCCCGGCGGGTCCTGCTGATCTCCACCAATTCGGCGAAGACCGCGGCGGACGACCTCGCCGCCCGGCTCGCCGGCCGGCTGGCGGGACGCTTCGGCCGCCCGGCCGCGCACACGCCGGTGGCCGTGACCGACGAGGCGATGCGGACCGTGCGCGACACCCGCGCCGACGCCGTGGTGGCGCTCGGCGGCGGCTCGGCCGTCGGGCTCGCCAAGGCGCTGGCCGCGCGCACCGGCCTGCCGCAGCTCGCCGTCCCCACCACCTACGCCGGGTCCGAGGTGACCCCCGTCCTCGGCGAGACCGAGAACGGCGTGAAGACCACCCGCCGCGACCGCTCCCTCGTCCCGGGCACGGTGGTGTACGACCCCGAGCTGACCCTGACGATGCCGCCGGGCCTGACCCGTACCAGCGCCCTGAACGCGCTGGCCCACGCGGTCGAGGCGCTGTGGGCGCCGGACGCGACCGCCGTGAGCGACGCCCTCGCCACCGAGGCGGCCGCCGGAATCCTCGACGCGCTGCCCGCCGTGCTCGCCCGCCCGGCCGGCCTCGCCGGCCGGACGCGCCTCCAGGAGGCGGCCTGGCTGGCCGGGCTCTGCCTCGCCGGGACCAGCATGGGCCTCCACCACCGGCTGGCCCACGCCCTGGGCGGGACCTTCGGGCTGCCGCACGCCGAACTGCACGCGCTGCTGCTGCCGCACGTCATGGCGTTCACCCTGCCGTCCGCGCCGAAGGCGGACGCGCGGCTGCGGCGCGTCACCGGCGGCGCCGACCCCGCCGCCGTGACCGCCCGGATCGCCCGCGCGCACGACGGCCCGACCACCCTCGCCGCGCTGGGCGTCCCCCGCGAGAGACTGCGGGACGTCGCCGAGCGCGTCGCCGCCCGGCCCCACCCCGCGCCGCGCCCGGTGGAGGCCGACGCGGTCGCGCGGTTGCTGGAAGGGGCGTGGCTGGGCTCCTGAGCGCCCCCTGACCGCCGGTTTACCGCCGGCGATGCGGGCTACGCGGCCCAGGAACCCCGTACCCGCAGCGCCCTGGAGGCGCCATGACCAACCGCACCGTCCGCGACGTGATGTCGCCCTCGACGGCCACCGTCGAGCCCATGACCACCGTGACCCGGGCGGCCGCGCTGATGCGCGAACTGGACGCCACGGACGTCCTCGTCGCCTACGAACGTGACCTCTTCGGCGTGCTCACCGCCCGGGACATCGTCCTGCGCGCCGTCGCCGGCGGCCACGACCCCGACCGCACGCGGGTCGGCTCCGTGTGCCCGCCGCCTGCCGTCGTGGCGCTGGCCCCGCACGACACCACCGACCGGGCGGCCGAACTCATGCGGCGCTACTCCGTCCGCCGCCTTCCGGTCGTCGAGCCGGACGGCGCGCCGGTCGGTGTCGTCGGTGCCGCCGATCTCCTCGGGGAGGCGGCGGCATGAGCGCCCACCACGCCCACGGCTCGACCCGGGCGGCACGTCCGCCCGTGCGGGACCGCGCCGGTACCGAGCCGCGCACCGCGCGGAGCCCGCTGCGGCTGCGCCGCGTGCTGGCGGCGGTGTTCCTGCCGCTCTTCGCGCTGGGCGCGGCGGGGTTCGCGGTCGGGGCGGCCCGCTGGACACCCGGTGACCGTCCCGACCGTGACGTCCTGATCGCCCTGGCCGCGGCGTGCGCGGCGCTCGCCGTCATCGCGGCGGCGGATCTGGCGGTGGTGCACCGCCGTCTGACGGCCTCCCGCAGGTGACGCGGCGCGCACCCGTCGTGGTTGCTCGCGCAGTTCCCCGCGCCCCTTCAAGGGGCGCGGGGAACTGCGCGAACGGCCACCGCGGCGCCGCGGACGAACCACCTCGCTCACCCACCCCCGGACGGCTCCGACCGGTACGGCACACCCCGCGGACCGTCGCCGTGGCGGACGGGGCGTCCCCCGCGTCGGTGAACGCCGCCTGCCTGTGCTCGTTGTGGAACGACATCAGCGGCATCACGAGCGCCGCCGTCGCGTTGCCGCCGAGGAACCCGTACCGCTCCACCAGCACCACGTCGGCACCGGCCTCCGCGGCGGCGGCAGGGTGACGGTACGGGGTTCGCCGGGCTCTCGCAGGACGGGCATCACGCTCTCCTCGGCAAGCGGAAGCGATCGGGGGCCGCGGAGGTGGTCGGGGACCGGGGTCCGGGCCGGTCAGACCCGCAGCGGGTGGTGGGACGCGGATGCGGCGGGGGGCTGCCCGGCCCGTTCCGCGCCCCGCGCGCCGTCCACCGCGTCGAGCAGCGAACCGCACCGCACGCAGGTCTCCCGGGCCGCCGCCGACAGCTCCCGCATCCGCGACCGCAGGTCCTCCTCGCGCCGCGGGTACTCGTCCCAGAGCCGGTCGACCTCCGCCAGCAGCAGCCCGGCCTGCTCCCGCGCCACCCCCACCAGGGCGGGCGCGCCGAGCCGCCGCGCGAAGTCGAAGACCTTCCCCGAGTACGGCAGCGGCAGCACCGGTACGCCGGTCAGCGCCGCGAAGATGACGAAGTGCAGCCGCATGCCGACCGCGAGGTCCAGGTGGCGCATGAGCCCGAGGACCTGCCCGGGGCTGTAGGCGCCGTGCAGGATGCGGCCCTTGTCCGGCGCGGTCATGTGCGACAGCACGGCGTGCGCGTGCCGTACGTCGTGCCGCTCCATCGGCAGGAACAGCACGTGCGCGTCCAGGCGCCGCACCAGGAAGTCCGCGACCGTGGCGAGCAGCGCGTGGTAGTCGCTCTCGTCGAGCTTCTCGGCCGCCCGGCCCGGTTCGCGCACGGACATCCCCACCAGCCGGGCGCCGGTGGGCACGCCCTCGTCGCGCATCATCGACTCGGTGAACGGCTCGGGCTCCAGCAGCAGCGCCGGGTCCGCGGTGACGGTGACCTCGCGTTCCAGGCCGACCTCCTCAAGGACCAGCCGGGACTCCTCGTCGCGCACCACGACGTCGTCCATGTCGGCCAGCACGGTGCGTACCGCCTCCCGGTCGTCGGCCTCCCGCAGCGGGCCGGCGCCGATGGCGTAGGCGAAGGTGGGCACGGACCGGTCCTGCGCGGCGCGGACCAGCCGCAGGTAGCGGCGGGCCTCGCCGTCGAAGAGGATGCCGCCGCCGCCCAGGACCAGCAGGTCCAGGTGGGTCAGTACGTCCAGGACGCGGCGGCGGCTGACGCCCTCCCAGTCGACCACCTCGTCGGCGCCGGGGTGGTGGGCGCGGGTGTGCTCGGCGTTCCGGCTGAGGACGACGAGGTGCGCGTCCGGCCGGTGGGCGCGCAGACAGCCGAGGACGCAGGTGAGGATCGCCTCGTCGCCGGTGTTGAAACCGCCGTAGGAGCCGAGCACGCCGATGCGGGGGCCGGGCCGGGCGGGCTGCGGACGCGAAGGGCTTGAGGTCATCCGGGGGCTCCCGTCGCTTCGGGGCGGCCGGACCGCCGGCCGTGTCCGTGCTCAGGCGGGCGGGCCTGCGCAGGCACCCGGGTTGCCCGCACCACCCACCCGGAAACAACCTGTTTCACCCGTCTTGACCGGAAAGTCCGCCGGGGGCCGGCGTCCCGTCCCGGCCACCACCCCCGTCACCACCCCCGTCATCACCCCGGTCACCACCCCGCCATCAGCCGTCTCAGCCAGTCGAGGCGGCTCGCGCGGGCCGTGCGGGAGAGGGACGCCGTGGGGGCCATGGCGTCGAAGCCGTGGTAGCCGCCGGGCCACACGTGGAGTTCCGCGACGCCGCCGGAGCGCCAGAGGCGGGAGGCGTAGGCGACGGTCTCGTCGCGGAAGGTCTCCGCGGAGCCGACGTCGAGGAAGGCCGGGGGCAGCCCGGAGAGGTCGGTGGCGCGGGCCGGGGCCGCGTACGGCGGCACGTCGGGGCCGCCCTTCCGCTCACCCAGCAGCGCCGTCCACGCCGTCTCGTTGGCGGACCGGTCCCAGGTGCCGCGCCCCTCCATCTGGCGGGCGGAGGGAGTGTCGTCCCGGTCGTCGAGCATCGGGGACAGCAGCATCTGACCGGCCGCCCGGGGCCCGCCCCGGTCCCGGGCGAGCAGCCCCACCGCGGCGCACAGCCCGCCGCCGGCGCTCGTCCCCACCGTCACCACCCGCTCCGGGGCCCCGCCCAGCTCCGCCGCGTGTCCGGCGGTCCACAGCAGGCCGGCGTAGACGTCCTCCACGGGAGCGGGGTGCGGGTGCTCGGGTGCCAGCCGGTACTCCACCGAGACCACGACCGCGCCCAGCTCCCGCGCCCACCCGAGCGGCTCGTCCAGGCCGGCCCGGTTGGTGCCGACGACCATGCCGCCGCCGTGCACGTGGTACAGGACGGGCAGCGGCCCGGGGACGGGCGGGGCGAGGGGACGGCAGACGAGCACGGAGAGGTCCGGTCCGCCGGGCGGCCCCGGCACCCGGCGGTCCTCCGCCGCGAACGCCCCGCCCAGCGTCGGGTCCAGCGCGGCGGCCAGTTCCCGGCCGACGGCCCGGTGGCCGGGAATGTCCCGCGCGGCGAGTCCCGGACCGGAGTCGGGTCCGAGCCGGCCGAGCGCGGCGGTCAGCTCCGGATCGAACGGGGGCGGGGCGTCGGTCATCGTTCTCCCTCACACGCGTGCACGTGGGCACTCCTACCCCGTCCGCCCGCTCCACGCGCACGCTCCGCCGTCCCCGTCCCCGTCCCCGTCAGCGCACTGGCGGGCCCGGGTGGGCCGCCGCCGGGCCGCCGCGGGAGACGACCCGGGTGCCGCGCTCGTCGGCGACCCGCATCTGCAGCGAGCCGCAGGCGCAGCGGGACCACAGCGTGTGCCCGGTGGCCGTGGGGTGTCGCGACACCACCTGGTAGGGCTCGGCACCGTCCGGCCACCCGCAGTGCGGGCAGAGGGCACCGGTCGTGCTGGACATGGCGGCTCCTTGTCGGTGAACGGCCGGAATGACCGGCATGGCCATGACGACCATGATGACTGACTGATCGTCGCGACATGGACCAGGGTGCGGCGCGACCACCGTTCACGTCCAGGTTGACTTTGTGCACGGCACCGTGAAGCGTGGACTTAACAGTGCGGATCGCGTGAGGAGCACGCGTCACGCACGAGGGGGGCTCTCATGATCGACCTGCGTCGGCTGCACGTCCTGCGGGCGGTCGCCCACTACGGCACGGTCACCGCCGCCGCCCGCGCCCTGCACTTCACGCCGTCCGCCGCCTCGCAGCAGATCCGGCAGCTCGCCCGGGACCTCGGCGTCGACCTGCTGGAGCCGCAGGGCCGCGGGGTGCGGCTCACCACGGCCGCGGAGAGCCTGCTCACGCACGCCGACGCCATCCAGGCCCGCTGGGAGGAGGCCGAACGGGACCTCCGCGCGGAGGAGGGGGCGCCGGCCGGCCCGCTCCAGGTGATCGGGTTCCCGGTGGCGGTCTCGGTGCTGCTCGCCCCGCTGGCGGCCCGGCTGCGCGACCGCCATCCCCGGCTGGCCGTGCGCATCCGGGAGGCGGTCGTGCCGGAGAGCTTCGACCTGCTCTTCGAGGGGGAGGCGGATCTCGCGGTGGTGGAGGCCACTCCGCAGAACCCGTCGATGGCGGACGCCCGCTTCGATCAGCGGCCGCTGCTGGACGACCCGTTCGACCTGGTCGTCCCGGACGGTCATCCGCTCGCCGCGCGGGAGAGCGTGCACCTGGGGGAGGCGGCGCGGGAGACCTGGATCGCGCCCGTGCCCGAGAGCCCCTGCCGGCTTCAGGTGATGTCGGCGTGCGGCGCCGCCGGTTTCGCCCCGGACGTCGTCCACCACGCGCACGACTGGGACGTGACCGCCCATCTCGTCGCGCACGGCCTGGGCGTCGCGCTGATCCCGCGCCTCGCCCACCTCACCCCGCACCTGCCGATCACCCGGCTGCCCTGCGCGGACCGCCCGCACCGCAAGCTGCTGACCTGCACCCGGCGCGGCGCCCACCGCCGCCCGGCGGTCGCCGCGGCCCTGGCGGAACTCCGCGACCTGGCCTCCGCCGTGGTCACCTGAGCGGCTCGCCGGAATCCACGTACGACGGCGCCGGAATCCACGTACGACGGCGCTCGGCGGTGATGCACGGCGGTACGACCGCGGGGCCGGAACCCGGTCGGTCGGGTTCCGGCCCCGCGGGCCGAGGGAGAGGGGACCGCTCAGGCGGCCGTGATCTCGCCGGCGTGCTCGTGCAGGCGCGCGACGACCTCGGTCAGCTGACCGGCGACCTCGGAGTCGTCCACCGGGTGCAGCTCGGCGAAGCGGGTCACCGAACCCGGGATGGACAGCTTCAGCTCCTCGATCACCTTGCCGCCGGCGATGCCCACGGACTTGCGGGTGTCGTCCTGCGCCCACACGCCGCCGTACTGGCCGAAGGCGGTGCCGATGACGGCGACGGGCTTGCCGCCGAAGGCGCCGGCGCCGAACGGACGGGACAGCCAGTCGATGGCGTTCTTCAGGACGGCCGTCATCGTGCCGTTGTACTCCGGCGACAGCAGCAGGAAGGCGTCGGCGGCCTGCGCGGCCTCACGCAGCCGGGCGGCGGCGGCCGGGACGCTGCCCTCGACGTCGACGTCCTCGTTGTAGAAGGGGATCTCGGCCAGGCCCTCGAAGATCTGCACCTCGGCGCCCTCCGGGGCGAGCTTGCCTGCCGCCTCGGCGAGCTGGCGGTTGTGCGAACCGGCACGGAGGCTGCCGACGAGGGCGAGGATGCGAACTGACATGGGTGAACTCCAGGCGCTGAAACACTGCGGAAACGATCCGGACCGAGGTCCGTTTAAAGTTGTAACACCTTAAGCGGACCGCGGTCCAGTTTTCTTCCCGATGCTTTACGCTGACGACATGTCCGCCGCTCTCCCACCCTTCTCGAAGCTGCCCTTCCCGAAGCCCCCGGAGCCGGTCGAACCGCCCGAGCTGCTGCAGCTCGGCACCGCCGGACCGGCGGACGAGCCCTGCCTGCGCGCCGACGCGGCCCGCAACCGCGCCCGGCTCCTGGAGGCCGCCGCGCGCCTGGTTGCCGAGCACGGCGCGGCGGGCCTCACCATGGAGGCGGTGGCGGCGGCCGCACAGGTCGGCAAGGGGACCGTCTTCCGTCGCTTCGGCGACCGCACCGGCCTGCTGACGGCCCTCCTCGACCACTCGGAGCGCAAGTTCCAGGCCGCGCTGCTCAGCGGCCCGCCGCCGCTGGGCCCCGGAGCGCCCGCCGTGGAGCGGCTGCGGGCCTTCGGCAGCGCCCTGCTCCGCCGCACCCGCGACGAACTGGAGCTGCAGCTCGCCGCCGAGCCCGCACCCGACCGCCGCTACACCGTCGCGCCCCGCCGCTTCCACCGCACCCACGTGGCGCTGCTGCTGCGCCAGGCGGTCCCGGACGCCGACAGCGAACTGCTCGCGCACACCCTGATGTCCTCCCTCGACCCGGCGCTCGTCCACCATCTGACCGTGCAGTGCGGACTGCCCCTGGCCCGCCTCGAGGCGGCCTGGCTGGACCTGGTCGCCCGCACCACCGGCACGGCGCCGACGGAGTAGCCGAGGAATCTGTCGCTCCGTCAACTTCCTTGCAGCGGACGTGACTTGGTCCGATCCGGACTACCGGTCCCCGGTCGGCCGGCCGCTCGGGGGCTCTGCCAAGATGCCGTACGTCATGGTGCAGATACCAGAGAAACCCGCGTCCTCCCCGGCGCCCCGCCCCGTGCCCACGAGCGCCGATGTGGCCCGCCTCGCCGGCGTCTCGCGCGCGACCGTCTCCTACGTCCTCAACAACACCCGCGCCGTCCGGATCAGCGAACCCACCCGCGTCCGGGTCCGGCAGGCCGCCGAACAACTCGGCTACGTCCCCCACGCGGCCGCCCGCAGCCTGCGCGCCGGGCACAGCCGTACCGTCGTCATGCCCGCGCCCGTCTTCCCCGCGGGACCGCTCTACAGCCGCTTCGTCGGCGAACTCCAGGGGGCGCTCGGCCGCCTCGACTACACCGTCGTGCAGTACGGCGGCGGCGCCGGCCCCTACGGCGACGCGGCCGCCCGCGCCTGGGCCGAGTTACGGCCGATCGCCGTGCTGGTCCCCGGCCCCGGCCTCGGTCCGGGCGGTGTGGAGGTGCTCCGGCGCTCCGGCGCACGCGCGGTGGTGACCTTCGGGCCGGAAGCCGTCGAAGGCGCCCATGCGCTGATCATGGACCACGAGGCCGTCGGCCACGGCGCGGCCCGGCACCTGCACGACCGGGGGCGCCGCCGCATCGGCGTCGTCATGCCGGAGGAACCCGGCCTGGAGACGTTCTCGCTGCCGCGCCTCGAAGGGGTCCGCCGCGCCCTGCGCGGCACCGGCGCGACCCTGACCGAACTGCCGCTCTCCTACGAGGAGGAGTCCGCCGGACGGCTCGCCGCCCGCTGGGACACGCTGCGGCTGGACGCCGTCTTCGCGTACAACGACGAGTACGCCATGCTGCTCTCCCGCGCCCTCCAGGACCGGGGCGTCCGCATCCCCGCGCGGACGGCGGTCGTCGGCGCCGACGACCTGATGCTGGGGCGGCTGCTGCGGCCGCGGCTGAGCACCGTGCGTCTCGAACTGCCGTCCGGACGCGAGCTGGCCGCGCTCGTCGACCGCGCGGTGCGCGATCCCGGTGCCGCTCCCGAGCGGCGGGTGGTGCTGGGGGTGTCGGTGGTGCACCGCGATTCGAGCTGAGCCCCACCGCCCCCGCCACCGTCGTCCACCTACTGCTGGCCGTTCTGCTCCGCCTGGGCCTGCTGCTCGGCGACGGCCTTGCGGACCTCGTCCATGTCCAGCTTCCGGGCCTGCCCGATCACGTCCGTCAGGGCGGACTCGGGCAGCGCGCCCGGCTGCGCGAACACGGCGACCTGGTCCCGGACGATCATCAGCGTGGGAATGGACTGGATACCGAAGGCCGCGGCCAGCTCGGGCTGGGCCTCGGTGTCCACCTTGCCGAAGACGAGGTCGGGATTGTCCTCCGCGGCCTTCTCGTAGACCGGGGCGAACTGCCGGCACGGTCCGCACCAGGACGCCCAGAAATCGATCAGGACGAATTCGTTGTCCGTGACCGTCCGGTCGAAGTTCTCCTTGGTCAGCTCCACTGTGCTGGCGCTCATGACGTGATCCCTCTTCCGTATCGCGGGCGGTGGCCGTCCGTGCGAACAGCACCGGCCGGGTGGGTATTCCGCGCACGTACCCATGTGGCCCCGGCGCACACCACCCACCAGACTGAGGTCATGACGGAAACGGAATCCAACGTGTACGACGTCGTGGTGATCGGTGCCGGGCCGGTCGGCGAGAACGTCGCCGACCGCACCCGGGCGGCCGGACTGACCACCGCGATCGTGGAGAGCGAACTGGTCGGCGGTGAGTGCTCCTATTGGGCGTGCATGCCCAGCAAGGCCCTGCTGCGCCCGGTCATCGCCCAGGCGGACGCCCGCCGCACCCCCGGACTGAGCGGGGCGGTACAGGGGCCGCTCGACGCTCCCGCGGTCCTGGCCCACCGCGACTACTACACCTCTAACTGGAAGGACGACGGCCAGGTCCAGTGGGTCGAGAGCATCGGCGTCGACCTGTACCGTGGCCAGGGGCGGCTGACCGGCCCGCGCACCGTGGAGGTGACCGGGCCCGACGGAGAGCGGCGGGTCCTCACCGCCCGGCAGGCCGTCGCCGTCTGCACCGGCAGCCGCGCCGCCCTGCCCCCGCTGCCGGGGCTCGCCGACGTACGGCCCTGGACCAGCCGCGAGGCCACCAGCGCCCAGAAGGTGCCGGGACGGCTGATCGTGGTCGGCGGGGGAGTGGTGGCCGTGGAGATGGCCACGGCCTGGCAGGCGCTCGGCTCGCGGGTCACCGTGCTCGTCCGGGGCGGGGGGCTGCTGGAGCGGATGGAGCCGTTCGCCGGGGAACTGGTCGCCGAGGCGCTCACCGAGGCCGGCGCGGACGTGCGTACGGGCACCTCCGTGGCGTCCGTCGGCCGGGAGGACGGCACGGTCGTGGCCGTCACCGACGGCGGGGAGCGGATCGAGGCGGACGAGATCCTCTTCGCCACCGGACGCGCGCCGCGCACCGACGACATCGGCCTGGAGAGCGTCGGCCTGGAGCCGGGCTCCTGGCTGGAGACCGACGACAGCCTGCGGGTCACCGGGCACGACTGGCTGTACGCCGTCGGTGACGTCAACCACCGGGCGCTCCTCACCCACCAGGGCAAGTACCAGGCGCGGATCGCGGGCGCCGCGATCGCCGCGCGCGCCGGCGGAACCGACCTCGACGCGGGGGAGTGGGGCGCGCACGCCGCGACCGCCGACCACGGCGCCGTCCCGCAGGTCGTCTTCACCGACCCGGAGGCGGCCTCGGCCGGCCTCACCCTGGCCGAGGCGGAACAGGCCGGGCACCGGGTCCGCGCCGTCGACGTGGACCTGTCCACGGTGGCCGGCGCCGGCCTCTACGCGGACGGCTACAAGGGTCGCGCCCGGATGGTCGTGGACCTGGAGGACGAGATCGTCCGCGGGGTGACCTTCGTCGGCCCCGGCGTCGGCGAGATGATCCACGCGGCGACGATCGCCGTCGCCGGCCGGGTCCCCCTCAGCCGCCTGTGGCACGCCGTCCCGTCGTACCCGACGATCAGCGAGGTGTGGCTGCGGCTGCTGGAGGCGTACCGCGACGCGTGAGGCACGCGTGAGGCACGGTCGTACCGGGACGGGTGAGGCGCGGCCGTACCGCGACGCGTGAGGCGCGGTCCGCGACGCGTGAGGCGCGGTCGTGGGGCGGCGCGGGGGTGTCGGCCTCCGGGCGCTCGCCCTGGCCACCGGGCATCCGCCCCGGCCACCGGGCACCCGCCCGGTGGGACACGGTCCCGCCGGGCGGGTCTCAGTCCAGTGAGAACCCCAGTGCTTCCGCCGCTCGGTCCGGCGTCGGCTGGCCCCAGCGTTCCGTCATCGCCCGGTTCGAGGACAGGGAGCGCGGCTCGGCGCTGTCGAGGTAGAGCGTGCCGTCCAGGTGGTCCGTCTCGTGCTGCACGATGCGGGCGGGCCACCCGCGGAACTCCTCGTCCAGCGCGCGGCCGTGCTCGTCCGCACCCGTCAGTCGTACCGCCGCGTGCCGTGACACCACCGCCTGCCATCCCGGCACGCTCAGGCACCCCTCGAAGAACGCGGCCCGCGCGTCGCCGACCGGCTCGTACACCGGGTTGACCAGCACCCGGAACGGCTGCGGCACCCGTCCCCGCGCCTCTCGCACCTCGTCCGGGACCGGCGCCGGGTCCTCGATCACCGCGATCCGCAGCGCCACCCCCACCTGGACGGCCGCGAGGCCCACCCCCGGCGCCGCCCGCATCGTGAGCCGCAGCGTTTCCACGAACCGGGCCAGCAGCGCCGGTTCCAGCTGCCCGTCGAACGGCTCGGCCCCCTGCCGCAGCACCGGATCACCGGCCGCCACGATCGGCAACGGCCCCCCGGCGGACAGCAGCGACTCGACCTGCTCGGCGAATGGTGTGCGACCGGCCCCGATTCCCATCGCGCCAGAATGCCACGGCCGCCCCGTCGCACCGGCCGACTCCTGGGTGACGCAGGTCACATAGCCGGCCGGGAACCCCGGACACCCCGCGTCCGACCACTGGAGCGCCACGCCCCACGACGCCCCGGAGGCCCGCCCATGACGACCGCCCCCTCGACCACCGCGGACGAGGCCCCGCAGCCGGACGCCGCCCCGCCCCCGGCTCCCGGCCGCTGGTCCCCGCTGCGCCCCCTGATCCTGCGCCTGCACTTCTACGCGGGCGTGTTCGTCGCCCCGTTCCTCCTCGTCGCCGCCGTCACCGGCCTCCTCTACGCCGCCTCCTTCCAGGCCGAGAGGCTGGTCTACGACCACGAACTCACCGTCCCCGCGGCCGACGGCGCCAAGCTGCCGATATCCGAGCAGGTGGCCGCCGCCCGCGCGGCCCACCCGGAGGGGACCGTCGCCGCGGTGCGCCCCTCGCCCGAGGACGACGCGACCACCAGGGTCATGCTCTCCGGGGTCGCCGGCGTCGACCCCGCGCACACCCTCGCCGTTTTCGTCGACCCCTACACCGCCGAGGTGCGCGGCGCCCTCGAACAGTACGGCTCCACCGGCGCGCTGCCGCTGCGCACCTGGATCGACGAGTTCCACCGCGACCTGCACCTCGGCCAACCGGGCCGCCTGTACAGCGAGTTCGCCGCGAGCTGGCTGTGGGTCATCGCGGGCGGCGGCCTGGTGCTCTGGTTCTCCCGCCGCCGGGCCCGGCGGAAGGTCCGGGGCACGGCCGGGCGGCGCCGCACCCTCGGGCTGCACGGCGCGACCGGCGCCTGGATCGCGGCCGGGCTCGTCTTCCTCTCGGCGACCGGCCTGACCTGGTCGACGTATGCCGGCGCCAACGTCGAGAAGCTGCGCGTCTCGCTCGGCCAGACCACCCCCGTCGTGTCGTCGGCCGCCGCCGCGGGCGAGCACGCGGGCCACGGCGCGGCGGCGGGCACCGGCGGCGACGCGGAGCACGGCGTCGGCCTCGACAAGGTGCTGGCCGCCGCGCGCGCCGAGGGCCTCGGCGACCCCGTCGAGATCGTCCCGCCCGCCGACGCGGCCACCGCGTACGTCGTCCGGCAGGTGCAGCGCAGCTGGCCGGAGAAGCAGGACGCGGTCGCGGTCGACCCGGCGACCGGCGAGGTCACCGACGTCCTGCGGTTCGCGGACCACCCCGTGCTGGCGAAGCTCACCCGCTGGGGCATCGACCTGCACACCGGCAACCTGTTCGGCCTGGCCAACCAGCTCGCCCTGATGGCACTGGCGCTCGCCCTGATCTGGATCGTCGTCCTGGGCTACCGCATGTGGTGGCAGCGCGGCCGCGGCGGCGCCTTCGGCAGGCCGGTCCCGCGCGGCGCGTGGCAGCAGGTCCCGCCGTACGTCCTGGTGCCGCTGCTGGCCTGTGTCGCCGTCGTCGGCTACTTCGTGCCCCTGCTCGGCATCCCGCTGGCCGCGTTCCTGGCCGCCGACGTCGTCCTCGGCGAGATCGCCCACCGCCGGGGCCGCCGCGCCTACCGTTGAGGCGACGTCCGGTGCGGCGACGCCGTGCGCCGCAGGACAGCCGAAGGGCCCGGTTCCTCGCGGAACCGGGCCCGGGTGCGGCCGGCTCAGATCTCCGGGAAGTCGCCCGCGAGCGCCCCGGCGATGCGCAGGTGGCCGTCCGCCTCCTCCTGCCGCCCCTGCCGCTCCAGCGTCCGGCCGAGCATCAGCCGGGCGTAGTGCTCGACCGGGTCCCGCTCGACGATGACGCGCAGCTCGGTCTCGGCGCGGCGCAGCTGCGCCGAGTGGTAGTAGGCGCGGGCCAGCAGCAGCCGCGGCGCGGTCTGCTCCGGCGCCTCCTCGACCAGCCGCTCCAGCAGACCGGCGGCGGCCGTGTAGTTCTTCGCGCCGAAGAAGATCCCCGCCCGCTCCCAGCGCTCGGCCGGCGTTCCGTAGTCGTAGTAGCTCTTGCTCACCGTGGCCTCCCTTTCGGTGCGTTCAACCACGCGAGGTCGTTGAACATTCCACCACTCGGGAGCGGTCGCGGAAGGCGTCCAGGACCGCCGCGTGCTCCGCGCAGCTCTCGTCGTCGGCGCGGGCGCACGCCCGCTCGGCGTCGGCCGGCTCCAGCACCAGCCGCAACTCCACGAACCGGGCCGTCTCCTCACGGGTCGGCAGCTCCGCGACCCGGTACCGGCGCCGCGCGAGCCGGCGCACCATCCCGGTCGCCTCCAGCCGGGCCGGCGCCTCGCGCACGGGCGTCGCCGACACCGAGAGCTGCTGGGCCGGCGTCTCCGTGCGCAGTGGCTCACCGGGCTTGAGGGAGCCGTCCACCGGCATGGCCAGCAGCTCTGTCCGAAGTCAATCAGGTGTTGACGGAGTTCGGCAGGCCGGGCCCGGTCGGCCACGCCGAACGCCGCCGCCTGTACGGCGAGGGCGACACGCTCGTCGCCGCCAAGACGGCCGCCGCCCTGCGCAACGGACTCACCCCCGTCCTGTGCGTCGGCGAGCGCGACCGGGCGGACCCCGAGGAGGCGGCCCGGCGCGCCGGCGCCGAGGCCGGGCGGCTGCCGCACGGCCTGGACGGCACCGTGGTCCTCGCTCACGATCCGCGGGCCGTCGCCGCCCTGCTCGACGAGTGCGCGGACCGGGCGTTGTCAGTGCCGTGACGCAGAATGCGGGACAGCGAGATCAACTCCGGCCAACCCGGGTAGGCGGTCTCGGGTCCCGCCGCGCAGAAAGGCCGTCGTCGATGCCGTACACCGCCGATCAGTCCAGCACGGGCGCAGTCCAGGTCCTGCGAGTCATGTCCGACACACGTACCCCCGTCTTCGTCACCGAGTACGCCACGGGACGCCGCAGATACGGCTACTGGCGGCCGATGGAGCCGGGCAGCTCCGTGGGCGGCTGCTACGTCGCCCTGCCCACCGAGGTCTGCGAGGAACTGCGCACCGCCGGCCGGATCACCCTCGGCGACCCCGTCGTCGACCCGGCGAAGACCACCTACCGGGTGCGGGCCGTCCCCGCCCGCTCGGCGTCCGCCCGCACGGAGGCCCGACGGCCCCGGCCGCTCCTGTGGTACGCCCGCGCGGCGTGAGACCGCGCGAGCCGACTCGTCCGCATTCGGGCGTGGTCGGCACCGGCTGAGGCAAGCGTTCCTACCCTCCGCACAGGTCACTGCCATCGCTCTCATAATTGTTGACGAAATTGTTCTACTCATGGTCAACGGAACGCACGGACACAAGCCGCGAACCCAGGCGGCCCACCGCTCCCGCCGGTGGTTCTTGAACAAGGCCATGCTCGCGGGCGGCGTCTCCGCCGTCGCGGTCATGGGCGGTTACGCCGCCACCCAGGCGGGCGCCGAGACGACGGCAGACGCGGCGGACGCCACGGCGAGCGCCACGCCGTCCGGCCCGCCCGCCGGCGGCGGCTTCGGCCAGACGATCGCCTACGACGACTTCGTCGGCGTCACGACGGACGGCACCGTCGTCGAGGACCTCTACGCGGTCCACTCCACCGGTGTCTCCACCACGCCGGTGATCCGCGCCGCCGCGGCCTTCGTCGACTCGCTCACCGACGACCAGAAGGCCGCCACCCTCTTCGACGTCGACGCCGACCAGTGGCTCGACTGGACCAACGTCGACTCCAACGACCGCGACGGCGTCGCCCTGCGCGACCTGACGGAGAAGCAGTACGCCCTCGGCACGAAGCTGCTGAAGTCGGCGCTGTCGGCGCGCGGCCTCAAGCAGGCCGACAGCATCCGCAAGCTCAACCACTTCCTCGGCGAGTACTCCGGCGACACCTCCAAGGCGCTCAACGAGGACGCCTACTGGTTCACCGTCATGGGCACCCCGTCGGCGACCGACGCCTGGGGCTTCCAGTTCGAGGGCCACCACCTCGTCATCAACTACTTCGTCCTCGGCGATCAGGTCGTGATGACCCCGACCTTCATGGGCTCCGAACCGACGAAGATCACCTACGACGGCGTCGACTACCACCTCTTCCGCGAGGAGACCGCCGCCGGCCTGAAGCTGCTGCGCTCGCTGAACAGCACACAGCTCGCCGCCGCGCTCTCCACCGACGAGAAGTCCGGCACCGACCTGATCGCCGGCGCGGGCCAGGACAACGCCGAGATCCCGTACGCGGGCGTCAAGGGCTCCGAGCTGAACCGCCGCCAGCAGCAGCTCCTGCTCGACCTCGCCGAGGTCTACGTCGGCTACCAGGACCAGGGCCACGCGCGCGTGCGGCTCCGGGAGATCGAGAAGCACCTCGACGACACGTACTTCTACTGGATCGGCGAGTACGAGGACGACTCCGCCTTCTACTACCGGATCCACAGCCCGGTCGTGCTGATCGAGTACGACGCCGAGTCGCCGCTCGCCTACCACGAGGACGAGGACGGCACGTCCGCCTCGCCCTCCGCCTCCGCCACCGCGTCCCCCTCGGCGTCCGCCTCCGGCGGGCCCGGCGCGGGCGGCCCCGGACAGATGGGCGACCCCACCCAGCAGCACATCCACACCATCGTCCGCACCCCCAACGGCAACGACTACGGCGTGGACCTGCTCAGGCTGCACCTGGCGACCGACCACTGACCGGCGTCCCGCCCGGACGGCCCACCGTGCCCAGCGCCAGCAGGACATGGCGCCGCGCCACCTCCTCGGCGGTGAGGGGGCCCTCCGGGCGGTACCAGTTGGCGACGCCCTGACACATGATCAGTACCGCACGGACCGCGTCCGCCGGGATCGGCGTGGTGAAGACGCCCCGCGCGATGCCCGCCTCCACCGTGTCGAGCAGCATGTGTTCGAGGTAGTCGCGCAGCGCCACGTACCGGGCCCGGTTGTCGGGTTCCAGGCTGCGGATCTCGGTGTCCAGGAAGGCCAGGCCCTGCCGGTGGGCCATGTAGAGAACGATCGACTCCACCATCGCGCAGAACCGGGGCAGCGGGTCGTCACCGGCCTCGGCGGCGGCTGCCCGGCAGCGGTCCAGGACGTCCTTGATGGACGTCTCCAGCAGGGTGGCGAGCAGCGCCTGCTTGTTCTCGTAGTGGTAGTAGAGCGCGGGGACCGTCACCCCGACCCGGCCCGCGATGTCCCGTACCGACGTGCCGTGGTAGCCGTGCTCGTCGAACGCCTCCATCGCGTGCACCAGGATCGGGTGCAGGCCGAGCGGCCCGTACACCCGCCAGTGCGGGGTGTCGGTGGTGATCTCCTGGGCTGACCGGGCGCTCAAACGGTGCTCCTTGGGTGCGAGGCCGACGACCAGCATCGTACGCCACTTATCGATCGCTCAGTAAAGTCCCTCCGTCGTGCTCATTGACCGCGCACTCAAGGCGCCCCTACGTTCTTAGCGAGCGCTAAGTAGGTCGCGAGGAACGGGGAGCTGATGGGTGACGACACGTCCCGATGCGGACCGCTGGCCGGAGTGCGGGTGGTGGAGCTGGCCGGCATCGGCCCGGGGCCCTTCGCCGCGATGCTCCTGGGTGACCTGGGCGCCGACGTCGTCCGCGTCGACCGGCCCGCCGCCCCCGCCCTCGGGCTCAGCCCGGCGCACGACGTCACCAACCGCAACAAGCGGTCGGTGCTGGTGGATCTGAAGGCGCCGGACGGACCGGACACCGTGCGCGCCCTCGCCGCCCGCGCCGACATCCTGATCGAGGGCTACCGCCCCGGCGTCGCCGAACGGCTCGGCGTCGGACCCGAGGCGTGCCACGCCGTCAACCCCGCGCTGGTGTACGGCCGGATGACCGGCTGGGGCCAGGACGGCCCCCTCGCACCGCGCGCCGGGCACGACATCGGGTACATCGCCACCGCGGGCGCGCTCGGCATGATCGGCCCCGCCGACGGACCGCCGGCCGTCCCCGCCAACCTCCTCGGCGACTACGCGGGCGGCTCCCTGTACCTCGTGGTCGGTCTCCTCGCCGCACTGCTCACCGCCCGGCGCACCGGCGCGGGACAGGTGGTGGACGCCGCGATCGTCGACGGCACCGCCCACCTCACCGCCGTGATCCAGGGCATGCTCGCCGCCGGGACCTGGCGCGACGCACGGGGCCGCAACCTGCTCGACGGCGGCTGCCCCTACTACGCCGTCTACGCCACCGCCGACGGCGGCTGGATGGCCGTCGGGGCGCTGGAGGAGCGGTTCTACACCGAGTTCGTGACGCTGCTCGGCCTGGACGCCGGGGAGCTGCCGGACCGGCACGACGCGCGCCGCTGGCCGGAGCTGCGGGCCCTGTTCGCCGAGCGGTTCGCGAGCGCGGGCCGGGAGAAGTGGACGGCCCGTTTCGAGGGCACGGACGCCTGCGTCGCCCCGGTGCTCTCCCTCGGTGAAGCCGCCCGCCACCCGCACCTCGCGCACCGCTCCACCTACACCGACACCCACGGCCTCGTACAGCCGGGCGTCGCCCCCCGCTTCTCCGCGACCCCCGGGGCGCTGCGGCTGCCGCCCGCCCTGCCCGGCGCGCACCAGGACGACGTGGCCCGCGACTGGCACGTGGCCGCCCTCACAGCCCTCACCGCCCCCGAAGCCCTCGTGCCCCCCGAAGCCCTCGTGCCCCCCGAGGCCCTCGTGCCCCCCGAGACGGAGACCGGACGCTGATGGAACTCTCCACCCCGCTCCAGTACGCCGCCGACCCCCGCGCCGCCGCCGACGAGGCCGCGGCCCTGGAGAAGGCGGGACTCGACGCGGTCTGGGTCGCCGAGGCGTACGGCTTCGACTCCCCGACGGTCATGGGGTACCTCGCCGCCCGCACCGAGCGGATGCGGATCGGCTCGGCCGTCCTCAACGTCTACTCCCGCACCCCGGCGCTGATCGCGCAGACCGCCGCCGGGCTCGACGCGCTGACCGGCGGCCGGGCGCTGCTCGGCATCGGCGCCTCCGGACCCCAGGTCGTGGAGGGCTGGCACGGCCGCCGCTACGACAAGCCGCTCGGCCGCACCCGCGAGACGATCGAGCTGTCCCGGCGCATCTGGCGCCGCGAGGTGATCGAGCACCACGGCATCACCGACCTGCCGCTGCCGCCCGAGAAGGGCGGGACCCTCGGCAGACCGCTGAAGCTCCTCACCCGCCCGGTCCGCGACACCGTCCCGGTGTACGTCGCCGCGCTCGGCCCCGCCAACGTCCGGATGACCGCCGAACTCGCCGACGGCTGGCTGCCGTTCCTGTACGTCCCGGAACACGCCGCCGCCGTCTGGGGCGGCCCGCTCGCGGAGGGCACCGCCCGCCGCGACCCCGCCCTCGGACCGCTCTCCGTGGTCGCCGGTGGCCTGCTGGCGGTGGGGGAGGACGCGGCGGCCGTACGCGACCTGATGCGGCCTGTCATCGCTCTGTACGTCGGCGGCATGGGCGCGCCCGGCCGCAACTTCTACCACGACCTGGTCTGCGCCTACGGCTACGAGAAGGGCGCCGCCGCGATCCAGGAGCACTACCTGGCGGGCCGCAAGCGGGAGGCGGAGGCCGCCGTCCCCGCCGAACTGTGCGAACGCGTCTGCCTCGCGGGCCCCGAGGGGTACGTCCGGGACCGGATCGAGGCGTTCCGCGACGCGGGGGTGACCATGCTCAACGTCACCCCCGTCGGCCCCGACCCGGCCCGGCTGGTCGAGCGGGTCAAGAACTGGCTGTGAGGCCGACACCGACGAGGCCGACACCGACGAGGTCGGCACCCCGAAGCCGGCACCCCGAGGCCGGCACCTGACGCGGAGGCGACATGGAACGGGACATCTACACGGCGGAGCACGAGGTGTTCCGCGACACCGTGCGCACCTTCCTCACCAAGGAGGTGCTGCCGCACCACGAACGCTGGGAGGCGGAGGGCGTCGTCAGCCGCGACGTGTGGCGCGCGGCGGGCCGCCAGGGCCTCCTCGGCCTCGCCGTGCCCGAGGAGTACGGCGGCGGGGGCACCGACGACTTCCGCCACAGCGCCGTACTGATCGAGGAGTTCGCCCGCGCCGGCGCCTCCGGTCTGGCGCTGAGCCTGCACAACGACATCGTCGGCCCCTACCTGACCCGGCTGGCCACCGAGGAGCAGAAGCGGCGCTGGCTGCCCGGCCACACCTCCGGCGAGATCATCACCGCCATCGCCATGACCGAACCCGGCGCCGGCTCCGACCTCCAGGCCATCCGCACCACGGCCGTCGACGAGGGCGACCACTACCGCCTCGACGGCACCAAGACGTTCATCTCCAACGGCATCCTCGCCGACCTGGTGATCGTCGTGGCCCGCACCACCCCCCAGGGCGGCAGCGGCGGACAGAGCCTGCTGGTCGTGGAGCGCGGCATGCCGGGCTTCGAGCGCGGCCGCAACCTCGACAAGATCGGCCAGAAGGCACAGGACACCGCCGAGCTGTTCTTCGACGGCGTGCGGGTGCCCAAGGAGAACCTGTTGGGGGAGGAGAACCGGGCGTTCTCCTATCTGATGGCCAACCTGGCCCAGGAGCGCCTCGCCATCGCGGTCGGCGCCGCCGCGGCGGCCGAACACGTCCTGGACCTCACCGTCACGTACGTCAAGGAGCGCGAGGCGTTCGGACGCCCGCTGGCGCGGCTCCAGCACATCCGGTTCGAGGCCGCCGAGATGGCCACCGAGTGCGCCGTCACCCGTGCCTTCCTGGACCGCTGCATCACCGAGCACAGCGCGGGTCGCCTCGACGCCGTGCACGCCTCGATGGCCAAGTGGTGGGCGACGGAACTGCAGAAGCGCGTCGTCGACCGCTGCCTCCAACTGCACGGCGGCTACGGCTACATGACCGAGTACCCGATCGCCAAGGCGTTCCTGGACGGACGTATCCAGACCATCTACGGCGGCACCACCGAAATCATGAAAGAGATCATCGGCCGCTCCCTGCTGGGCTGAGCGCCGCCCCCGTTCCTCTCCTCCCCCTTGACCGGAAGGTTCCCGTGACTGCCGAGGCATACCTCTACGACGCGATCCGCACCCCGCGCGGGCGCGGCAAGGCGGGCGGCGCCCTGCACGGCACCAAGCCCGTCGACCTGGTCGTCGGACTCGTCCACGAGATCCGCGCCCGCTTCCCCGGCCTCGACCCGGCCGCCGTCGACGACATCGTCCTCGGTGTCGTGAGCCCCCTCGGCGACCAGGGCGCCGACATCGCCCGCACCGCGGCGATCGCCGCGGGGCTGCCGGACACGGTGGCCGGCGTGCAGGAGAACCGCTTCTGTGCCTCGGGTCTTGAGGCGGTCAACATGGCTGCCGCCAAGGTCCGTTCGGGCTGGGAGGACCTGGTCCTGGCGGGTGGCGTGGAGTCCATGTCCCGGGTGCCGATGGGCAGCGACGGCGGGGCGTGGGCGCTGGACCCGGTCACCAACCACCGCACCGGCTTCGTGCCGCAGGGGATAGGCGCCGACCTGATCGCCACCATGGAGGGGTTCTCCAGGCGGGACGTCGACGAGTACGCGGCGCTGTCCCAGGAGCGCGCGGCCACGGCGTGGAAGGAGGGCCGCTTCGAGCGGTCGGTCGTGCCGGTGCGGGACGGCAGCGGGCTGACCGTCCTCGACCACGACGAGCACCTCCGGCCGGGCACCACCGCCGACACCCTCGCGAAACTCAAGCCGTCCTTCGCGGACATCGGCGAACTGGGCGGATTCGACGCGGTGGCGTTGCAGAAGTACCACTGGGTCGAGGCC
>NZ_JAVRHI010000106.1:0-23437 GCF_034105845.1 Streptomyces sp. CRN 30
GATCGAGGAGAGGACGTCGTCCTGCACGAGGCGCTGCGACAGGATGATCGCGTCCTCGTAGTTGTGACCCTCCCACGGCATGAACGCGACCAGCAGGTTCTTGCCGAGCGCCATCTCGCCGTTCTCGGTGGCCGGACCGTCCGCGAGGACCTGGCCCACGATGACGCGGTCGCCCTCGTTGACGACGACCTTCTGGTTGACCGAGGTGCCCTGGTTGGACCGGGAGAACTTGGCCAGGCGGTACGTGATGTACGTGCCGTCGTCGTTGGTCGTGGTGATGTAGTCCGCGGAGACCTCCTGGACCACACCGTCCTTCTCGGCCTTGACCACGTCGCCGGCGTCGACGGCGGAGCGGTACTCCATGCCGGTGCCGACGAGCGGGGCCTCGCTCTTGATGAGCGGCACGGCCTGGCGCATCATGTTCGCGCCCATGAGGGCGCGGTTGGCGTCGTCGTGCTCGAGGAACGGGATCATGGCGGTCGCGACCGACACCATCTGGCGCGGCGAGACGTCCATGTAGTGGACCTCGTCACCCTGCACGTAGTCGACCTCGCCGCCGCGGCGGCGGACCAGCACGCGCTCGGAGAAGCGCATGTCCTCGTCCAGCGGCGCGTTGGCCTGGGCGATGACGAAGCGGTCCTCCTCGTCGGCGGTCAGGTAGTCCACCTCGTCGGTGACCTGGCCGTCGACGACCTTGCGGTACGGCGTCTCGACGAAACCGAACGCGTTGACCCGGCCGTACGAGGCGAGCGAGCCGATCAGACCGATGTTCGGGCCTTCGGGCGTCTCGATCGGGCACATGCGGCCGTAGTGCGAGGGGTGCACGTCACGGACCTCGAAGCCGGCCCGCTCACGGGAGAGACCACCCGGGCCGAGCGCGGACAGACGACGCTTGTGCGTCAGCCCGGACAGCGGGTTGTTCTGGTCCATGAACTGGGACAGCTGGCTGGTGCCGAAGAACTCCTTGATGGAGGCGACGACCGGCCGGATGTTGATCAGGGTCTGCGGCGTGATCGCCTCGACGTCCTGCGTGGTCATGCGCTCGCGGACGACGCGCTCCATACGGGCCAGACCGGTGCGGACCTGGTTCTGGATGAGCTCGCCGACGCTGCGCAGACGACGGTTGCCGAAGTGGTCGATGTCGTCGGTCTCGACGACGATCGTCTGACCGCTGGCGAGGGCCGTCTCGGTCTCGCCGGCGTGCAGCTGCACCAGGTACTTGATCGTCGAGATGACGTCCTCGACGGTCAGGACGCCCGCGTCGAGCGGGGCGTCCGCGCCGAGCTTCTTGTTGACCTTGTAGCGGCCGACCTTCGCGAGGTCGTAGCGCTTGGGGTTGAAGTACAGGTTCTCCAGCAGCGTCTGCGCGGCCTCACGCGTGGGGGGCTCGCCCGGACGCAGCTTGCGGTAGATGTCGAGCAGCGCGTCGTCCTGGCCCTGGGTGTGGTCCTTCTCCAGGGTGGCGCGCATGGACTCGTACTCGCCGAACTCCTCGAGGATCTGCTCGGTCGTCCAGCCGAGGGCCTTGAGGAGGACGGTGACGGACTGCTTGCGCTTGCGGTCGATGCGGACACCGACCATGTCGCGCTTGTCGATCTCCATCTCCAGCCAGGCACCCCGGGACGGGATGATCTTGGCGGAGAAGATGTCCTTGTCGGAGGTCTTGTCGATCGAGGAGTCGAAGTAGACACCCGGCGAACGGACCAGCTGGGACACGACGACACGCTCGGTGCCGTTGATGACGAAGGTGCCCTTGTTGGTCATGAGCGGGAAGTCGCCCATGAAGACCGTCTGGGACTTGATCTCGCCGGTCTCGTTGTTGGTGAACTCCGCCGTGACGAAGAGCGGCGCGGCGTACGTGAAGTCGCGCTCCTTGCACTCGTCGATGGAGTTCTTCGGGGGCTCGAAGCGGTGGTCGCGGAAGGTCAGCGACATCGACCCGGAGAAGTCCTCGATCGGGGAGATCTCCTCGAAGATCTCCTCCAGACCGGACTTGGTGGGGACGTCCTGACCGGACTCGAGAGCCGACTCGACGCGAGCCTTCCACGCGTCGTTGCCGAGCAGCCAGTCGAAGCTCTCGGTTTGCAGCGCGAGAAGGTTCGGAACCTCGAGGGGCTCCTTGATCTTTGCAAAGGAGATGCGCAGCGGGGCGGTGCTTGCGCCGTTGTTCGTATTCGCGGTCGAGGCAGTGCGCGAGGCGGCCAAGAGGGGGTCCTTCCGAGGGCTCGGACTCACTACGCGCGTACCGGTCCCCCGACCGGGCACAACCTTGGAAGTCCCAGGTGAAGGACGTTTCCAGCGTCAGTGCTCGAGCGAGGGCAGCTCCTGGTGACGGGCAGGAGGCAGCTAACAGGCAGCGCAAAGGGTCAGTGTAGCCACTTGGCCCACTGATGTCCAGTGCGGGTTTGCGGATCCTCGAAAACCCTCATTGTTTCTCAATACCTGCGGCAAGCCACGCCCTCGATGCACATCGATACTGCCCTCTTCGCCGTCGATCCATGCCTCGGATGCGGATCGTTGTGACGACGCGTCCTGAGAATTGCGCGCTGCGTGCAGTTCGTCAAGCCCCCCATGCCCGAAGCACATGCCGCGATCGTCACTCGCGACGGGGCATACGGGGTGCTCAGAGGCACGACGAAGATCACCATACTCGCCGCGACCGACAGTGCAAGGCAGCCGACCCCGGGCGTCCGCAAACGCCGAAGGGCGACCACCCACTTGGGTGATCGCCCTTGGCTGTCTCCGCGTTACAGCCCTCCGGAAGAGAGCTGTGCGGCGAGCGTCGAGTCCCTGCGGACCCGTGAGGTCTTACTTGACCTCGACGGAGGCGCCGGCGCCCTCGAGGGCCTCCTTGGCCTTCTCCGCGGCGTCCTTGGCGACCTTCTCGAGGACGGGCTTCGGGGCGCCGTCCACGAGGTCCTTGGCCTCCTTCAGACCCAGGGAGGTCAGCTCACGCACGACCTTGATGACCTGGATCTTCTTCTCGCCGGCGCCGGTGAGGACGACGTCGAACTCGTCCTTCTCCTCGACGGCCTCGGCGGCGCCACCAGCGGCACCACCGGCGACGACGACCGGCGCGGCAGCGGCGGCGGTGACGTCGAACTTCTCCTCGAAGGCCTTCACGAACTCGGAGAGCTCGATGAGGGTCATCTCCTCGAACTGCGCGAGCAGGTCTTCCTGGCTGAGCTTCGCCATGAGGGGCGATCCTTCCACTATTTCGGCTGGTGCCGGATGTACGGGGTGAGGCGGGCGTACGTGCGGCCCGCTACGGCCTGCGCCTGACGGCACCGGCCATGACGAGCCGAGTTACTCGGCACCGCCCTGCTCGTCCTGCTTGGCGCGAAGGGCGTCCACGGTGCGGACGAGCTTCGACGGCAGCGCCTGGAAAACAGAGGCAGCCTGGGACTGCTTGCCCTTCAGAGCACCGGCCAGCTTGGAGAGCAGAACCTCGCGGGACTCGAGGTCCGCAAGCTTCTTGATCTCGTCGGCGGACAGCGCCTTGCCGTCAAGGACACCGCCCTTGATGACGAGGTTCGGGTTGTCCTTGGCGAAGTCACGAAGACCCTTCGCCGACTCCACCGGGTCACCGGTGACGAAGGCGACCGCCGTCGGACCGTTGAACAGGTCGTCGAGCGTCGTGATCCCGGCCTCGTTGGCCGCAATCTTGGTCAGCGTGTTCTTCACCACGGCGTACTGGGCGTTCTCACCGAGCGACCGGCGCAGCGTCTTGAGCTGCGCCACGGTGAGACCCCGGTACTCGGTCAGCACGGCGGCGTTCGAGCTGCGGAACTGCTCCGTCAGCTCGGCCACCGCGGCAGCCTTGTCGGGCCTTGCCATAGAGCGTCGGCCTCCTTCCGGGTGATGAGGACCGCTCAGAAGGGGCTGGGAAAACGAAACGCCCCGGCGCAGGCGCACGGGGCGTAGCTCGACCGAACGGATTCCGTATGGTCCGGGAACCGGCTCGGGAGCATTTCCACGATCACCTGCGCGGGTCGTCCGCAATTCAGCGGATCCTTCGGCCACCGCACCCTCTCGCGAGCGCACGGCAACGACCAGCGGTCTTTGGCTTCTCCAGGAAGGTACCCGACCGGATCGCCGTCGGGCAAATCGGGTCGACGAGCCGTCGTCGCGGCAGGGCCGCCGCAGGTCAGGCGCCGGAGCCGGACTCCAGCGCCTCCAGCTCGGCCTCGAGCTCCTCCAGCTCGGCCATCTCCTGCTCGTACGCCTCCTCGTCGAGGGCGCCCTCCGCGGAGGAGGTGTCGCCCTCGTACGCCTCGCCCGCGCTCTGGAGCATCTCGAAGAGGTCCACGGTGTCAGCGGCCGGCGGCACCTCGGCCTCGGCCTCGGTGCCGTAGTCGGAGTACTTCGTGCTCAGGTCGATGGTGCCCTCGGGCGTCTCCATGGTGATGTCCATGCGGACGGGCAGGTCGTCCTCGTTGACCCACACCTCGGTGTCGTAACCCTTGACGCCCGACTCCTCGATGGCCTCCAGGAGCTGCTTGCGCTCCTCGGGCTCCATGATGTCCAGGGTGTCGTTGCTCGCCAGCATCTCCTTGACGGTGAGCGTGCCCTTGTAGTGCTCGGCCTCGGTGCCGTCGACCTTCTCGCTGCCGACGTGCTCGAGGTTGGGCGACTCGAGGAGCACGGCGAGCTGCTCGGCCGGGCTCTGGTTCACGTTCTCGAGGCTGGACATCATCTGCTTGGTCAGCGCTTCGTCCCCGGAGGCCTCCGCCGCGGCCGCCAGGTCGACCTTCATCCAGCGCTTGCCGTCCATCTCCTTGGCGGCCTCGGGCCCCATGTCCGTGTAGATGACGTTGTCCTGCCACATCATCCGGACCTGCTCCGGCGTGCCCGGAGCGGAGGCGAACGCGGCACCCGAGCCCGTCATGGTCACGTCCATCACGACCGGGTCCCAGCCGGTCACACCCTTGATGACCATCTCGCCGTCGCCCTCCGCCGCGGCCGACGTCGACATGGTCATCTCGACCTTGGCGGACTTGGCCTCGGCGGTCTTCTCGTACGACGCCGTCAGCACCTGCAGAGCGGTCCGTCCGGAGCCGGAGGCACCGTCCCCCGTCCCGGCGCCACAGCCGACGGCCCCGCCGGCCAGGACCAGCGCCGCGACACCGGCGAGCGTCGCCCCGCTCCGCTCACGCACGGAAAAGCTCATGAGTACCCCCCAGGAACACATGGAACACGTAGAACAGATCGTCAAATCTTTGTAAACGCTGTGATCGTAGCCCAGCGGTCATCCCGACTGCGTCCCCTTACCATCCGCCCCCTGCAACAGCCGTGTCACATCCGAGGGCCGCCCCTCCGGGAACAGGGACGGGCCCCGCACCCAGAAGGGTGCGGGGCCCGAGAACCGGTTGGGTGAGCCTTGGGCTCAGACCGCGGCCGGGTCCTCCTCGACGAGGAGGTTGCGGGTGCGGTTGGGGTCGACCGGAACGCCGGGGCCGATCGTGGTGCTGATCGCGGCCTTCTTGATGTAGCGACCCTTGGCGGCGGACGGCTTCAGACGGAGGATCTCCTCCAGCGCGGCGCCGTAGTTCTCCACCAGCTTGCTGTCGTCGAACGACACCTTGCCGATGATGAAGTGCAGGTTCGAGTGCTTGTCGACGCGGAACTCGATCTTGCCGCCCTTGATCTCGGTGACGGCCTTGGCGACGTCGGGGGTGACGGTGCCGGTCTTCGGGTTCGGCATCAGACCACGCGGGCCGAGGACACGGCCGAGGCGGCCGACCTTGCCCATGAGGTCCGGGGTGGCGACGACGGCGTCGAAGTCCAGACGGCCCTTCGCCACCTCGTCGATCAGCTCGTCGGAGCCGACGATGTCGGCGCCCGCGGCGGTCGCGGCCTCGGCACGGTCACCGGTCGCGAAGACCAGGACCCGGGCGGTCTTACCGGTGCCGTGCGGGAGGTTCACGGTGCCACGGACCATCTGGTCGGCCTTGCGCGGGTCGACACCCAGACGGAAGGCGACCTCGACGGTGCCGTCGAACTTGGTCGTGGAGGTCTCCTTGGCGAGACGGACGGCCTCGAGCGGGGCGTACAGCTTCTCCCGGTCGACCTTGGCGTCCGCAGCGCGGAGAGCCTTGCTGCGCTTGCTCACAACTGCTCCTGTGTTGTTCTGAAAGGAGTCGTGGTACGGGCCGAGCAGGCCCTGCCACGGCGTACTACGAAGGTGGGGTTCAGCCCTCGACCGTGATGCCCATGGAACGGGCGGTGCCAGCGATGATCTTGGACGCGGCGTCCAGGTCGTTGGCGTTGAGGTCGGGCAGCTTGGTGGTGGCGATCTCGCGGACCTGCGCCTCGGTGATCTTGGCGACCTTGGTCTTGTGCGGCTCGCCGGAGCCCTTCTCGACACCAGCGGCCTTGAGGATCATCTTCGCGGCCGGCGGGGTCTTGGTGATGAAGGTGAAGGAACGGTCCTCGTAGACCGTGATCTCCACCGGGATGACCCAACCGCGCTGCGACTCGGTCGCGGCGTTGTAGGCCTTGCAGAACTCCATGATGTTGACGCCGTGCTGACCCAGCGCCGGGCCGACCGGCGGAGCCGGGTTGGCGGCACCGGCCTGGATCTGGAGCTTGATGAGCCCCGTGACCTTCTTCTTCTTGGGAGGCATTGCTCTCTCCGGGTCCTAGTGAGAGTTTTCAGCCCACTCATCCGAATCAATCCGGATGGAGGCATACCGCACAACGATAACGGGTATCCCTGCGCGGCCAAAAACCGAGCAGGTCAGAGCAGCTGCAGTAGCCGCTCTGACCTGGTCGGAGGCGTGTGGTCCAGAGGTACCGAGTACGACTCAGTTCTTCTGGATCTGGTCGAAGCTCAGCTCGACCGGGGTCTCGCGGCCGAAGATCTCGACGAGGCCCTTGACCTTCTTCGAGTCGGCGTTGATCTCGTTGATGGTGGCCTGGAGCGTGGCGAACGGGCCGTCGGTGACGGTGACCGAGTCGCCGACCTCGAAGTCCAGCACCTGGACCTCGACCTTGCGCTGCGGCGCCGGCTTGCCCTCGGCCTCGGCGGCCTCGCGGGCGGCCTTCTCCTCGGCCTCCGGGGCGAGCATCTTCACGATCTCGTCGAGGGAGAGCGGGTACGGGTCGTAGGCGTTGCCCACGAAGCCGGTGACGCCCGGTGTGTTGCGGACGACGCCCCAGGACTCGTTCGTCAGATCCATCCGGACGAGCACGTAACCGGGCAGCTTGTTCTGCCGGACGGTCTTGCGCTCGCCGTTCTTGATCTGGACGATCTCCTCCTCGGGGACCTCCGCCTGGTAGATGAAGTCCTCGACGTTCAGGGAGACGGCGCGCTGCTCCAGGTTGGCCTTCACGCGCTTCTCGTAGCCGGCGTACGTGTGGATGACGTACCACTCGCCGGGCAGCGTGCGCAGCTCCTCGCGCAGGGCCGCGACGGGGTCCACGGGCTCGGACGGCGCCTCGGCCGGGGCCTCCGACTCGGTCTCGTCATCCTCGGTCTCGACGTGCATGGCGGCCTGCTCGGCGGGCTCGCCCACGGCGGCATCCGCAGCCTCGGCCTCGTCGACCACGTCCGCGCCCTCGAGGATGTCGACCGCGTCGTCCACGGACTCGACATCGTCCCCGCGAGGCTCCATGGCGTCGTTCACGTTCGGGTCAGACACGGTGGCTGCTTCTTCCTCGATACAGGGGGTGGAACACGCGAAAGGGGCGCCGGGTACGGCGCCCTTCGCATTCGGCTCAGCCGAAGACGTACTTGGCGGCCTTGTCGAGTCCAAAGTCAATCACAGTCACCAGACCGATCATGATGACCACGAAGATGATGACCACGGTCGTGTACGTCGTCAGCTGCGAACGGGTGGGCCAGACGACCTTGCGGAGCTCCGCGACGATCTGGCGGTAGAAGAGCGCGAGCCGCTTCAGCGGGCCCTTCTTGGCACGCTTGCCGCCCTTGCGGGTCCTCTTCTTGGAATCCGGCGCCTCGTCCTCGGCATCAGGCATGTCGATGGAGCCCACGGCGTCCGTCACTCGTCCTCACCTGATTCCGGGTCGTGGCCGTGCCGCGCCCGGTCTGAGCCGCACGGCGGTGCAGTGCTGTACGTACATGCGCACACATCCTGGCGAAGGTGTGTGTAGCAGGGCCGGAGGGACTTGAACCCCCAACCGCTGGTTTTGGAGACCAGTGCTCTACCAATTGAGCTACGACCCTTTGTGGTTCCCCCAACGTACCGTATCCGCCCGGGTGCTCGGTGTGCATCCGATGAGCGCGGTCTGCTGGAGGCCAACGAGGTGAGAGTGTACGTGCTCCGGCGCCGGGCGTCGAACAGAAAGTGGCGGCCCGGGCCTTCCCCTCCGCAGGATCGGCCGGTGATCCGCCCGCGCGCGGGCGGATGTCGGGTGGATGTTCAGTCCGTGAAACCCGTGTGCCCGGGGCATTTCCGGTCTGGAACGATGGGGCCATGAGCGCTGCCACCCCTCCCACCGAGCGCCGGGTCTCCGCCCGGATCGGTGCGATCTCCGAGTCCGCCACCCTCGCCGTGGACGCCAAGGCCAAGGCCCTCAAGGCCGCCGGCCGTCCGGTGATCGGCTTCGGCGCCGGTGAGCCCGACTTCCCGACGCCGGACTACATCGTCGAGGCCGCCGTAGAGGCCTGCAGGAACCCGAAGTACCACCGCTACACGCCGGCGGGCGGCCTGCCCGAACTGAAGGCCGCGATCGCCGCGAAGACCCTGCGTGACTCCGGCTACGAGCCCGACGTCTCGGAGATCCTCGTCACCAACGGCGGCAAGCAGGCCATCTACGAGGCGTTCGCCGCCATCCTCGACCCGGGTGACGAGGTCATCGTCCCGGCGCCGTACTGGACGACGTACCCGGAGTCGATCCGTCTCGCCGGCGGTGTCCCGGTGGAGGTCGTCGCCGACGAGACCACCGGCTACCGGGTCTCGGTGGAGCAGTTGGAGGCCGCGCGCACCGAGCGGACCAAGGTCGTCCTCTTCGTCTCCCCCTCCAACCCGACCGGCGCCGTCTACAGCGCCGAGGAGGCCGAGGCGATCGGCCGCTGGGCCGTCGAGCACGGCCTGTGGGTGCTGACCGACGAGATCTACGAGCACCTGGTGTACGGGGACGCGACGTTCACCTCGCTGCCGGCGGTCCTGCCCGAGCTGCGGGACAAGTGCATCGTGGTCAACGGCGTCGCCAAGACGTACGCCATGACGGGCTGGCGCGTGGGCTGGGTCATCGGCCCGAAGGACGTGGTCAAGGCCGCGACGAACCTCCAGTCGCACGCCACGTCCAACGTCTCCAACGTCGCCCAGGCCGCCGCCGTCGCCGCCGTCTCCGGTGACCTGACGGCCGTCGCCGAGATGCGCGAGGCCTTCGACCGCCGTCGCAGGACGATCGTGCGCATGCTGAACGAGATCGACGGCGTGGTCTGCCCGGAGCCCGAGGGCGCCTTCTACGCGTACCCCTCGGTCAAGGCGCTCATCGGCAAGGAGATCCGCGGCAAGCGCCCGCAGAGCTCGGTCGAGCTGGCCGCCCTGATCCTCGACGAGGTCGAGGTCGCGGTCGTCCCGGGCGAGGCCTTCGGCACGCCGGGCTACCTGCGGCTGTCGTACGCGCTCGGTGACGAGGACCTCGTCGAGGGCGTGAGCCGGATCCAGAAGCTGCTGGCCGAGGCGCGGGACTGACGTCCTCGTACGCCTCCGCGGGGCGTCGTCCCCGCTAATGCCCCCGCCACGCGCGTGAAGCGGGCCGCGGCTCACCCAGGTGAGTGAATCGCGGCCCGCTTCGACGTTTCTCCGCATCTCTTTGCGACAAAGAGCACTATCGGGGAAAGCGCTACCGGGAGGGACGAGAGGTGCGGCAGGATCGCGGAATGGAGCACGTGCGTGATCTGTCTGAGCTGCCCAAGGCCCATCTTCACCTGCACTTCACCGGGTCGATGCGGCCCGCGACCCTGCTGGAACTCGCCGACAAGTACGGCGTACGGCTGCCCGACGCGCTGACCGACGCCCTGAGCGGCGGGGAGCCGCCGCGACTGCGGGCGACGGACGAGCGGGGCTGGTTCCGCTTCCAGCGGCTGTACGACGCGGCGCGGTCCTGCCTCAGAGAGCCCGAGGACATCCGGCGGCTGGTGCGCGAGGCGGCGGAGGAGGACGTCCGGGACGGCTCCGGCTGGCTGGAGATCCAGGTCGACCCGACCTCGTACGCCCCCCGGCTGGGCGGGCTCATCCCGGCCCTGGAGATCATCCTGGACGCGGTGGACACGGCGTCGCGCGAGACGGGGCTCGGCATGCGCGTCCTGGTCGCCGCCAACCGCATGAAGCACCCGCTGGACGCGCGCACGCTGGCCCGGCTGGCCGTGCGCTTCAAGGACCGCGGCATCGTGGGCTTCGGCCTCTCCAACGACGAGCGGCGGGGCATGGCGCGGGACTTCGACCGGGCCTTCCACATCGCCCGGGAGGGCGGGCTGATGGCCGCGCCGCACGGCGGTGAACTGACCGGCCCGTCGTCGGTCCGCGACTGCCTGGACGACCTGCACGCCTCACGGATCGGGCACGGGGTGCGGGCCGCGGAGGACGCGCGGCTGCTGCAGCGGCTGGCCGACCGGCAGATCACGTGCGAGGTGTGCCCGGCCTCGAACGTGGCCCTCGGGGTGTACGAGAAGCCGGAGGACGTGCCCCTGCGGACACTCTTCGAGGCGGGGGTCCCGATGGCGCTCGGCGCGGACGACCCGCTGCTGTTCGGCTCGCGGCTGGCGGCCCAGTACGAGATCGCGCGCCGGTACCACGCCTTCACGGACGCGGAGCTCGCCGAGCTGGCACGGCAGTCGGTACGGGGCTCGGCGGCGCCGGAGGACGTCAAGCGGAAACTGCTCTCCGGGGTCGACGACTGGCTGACCGCTCCGGTCTCCTGACGCCTGGCGCAGCTTCTCAGAGGTCGACGCCCACCGTCACCGGCTCGTTGACGAGGGTCACCCCGAAGGCGTCCCGGACCCCGGCGACGACCTCGCGGGCTAGGGCGAGCAGGTGCTCGGTGGTGGCCCCGCCCCGGTTGGTGAGGGCGAGGGTGTGCTTGGTCGAGATGCGCGCGGGCCCGGCGCCGTACCCCTTGGTGAAGCCGGCCTTGTCGATCAGCCAGGCCGCGGAGGTCTTGGTGTACCCGTCGCCCGCGGGGTAGGCGGGCGGCACGGCGTCGGCGCCCAGGCGCTCCCGCACGCGCGCGTGGAACGCGGCGAACGCCTCGTCCGTGAGGATCGGGTTGGTGAAGAACGAGCCGGCCGACCAGGTGTCGTGGTCCTCGGGGTCGAGCACCATGCCCTTCCCCGAGCGCAGCTTCAGCACCGTCTCACGGGCTGCGGCGAGGGGCACGCGGTCGCCGGCCTCCACGCCCAGGGCGCGGGCCGTCTCCGCGTACCGCAGGGGCGCCGACAGCCCGTCCGCGTCCTCCAGCTCGAAGCGGACGCGCAGCACGACGTACCGCCCGGGGTCGTCCTTGAAACGGCTGTGGCGGTAGGAGAAGGCGCAGTCGGCGTTGGGCAGGGTGACCGTCTCGCGGGCGACGCGGTCGTAGGCGACCACCTCGGTGACGGTGGTGGCGACCTCCTGGCCGTACGCGCCGACGTTCTGGATCGGCGTGGCGCCCGCGGAGCCGGGGATCCCGGCGAGGCACTCGATGCCCGCGAGCCCGGCCTCGACGACACGGGCCACAGCGTCGGTCCACACCTCGCCCGCGGCCAGTTCCAGCCGGGTGCCGTCGAGCGAGAAGCCCTTCGTCGCGACGACGAGCGCGGTTCCCGCGAACCCCTCGTCACCGATGACCAGGTTGGACCCGCCGCCGATGAGCAGCAGCGGTGTCCCGGAGTCGTCGGCCTCCCGGACGGCGGCGACCACTTCGGCGTCGGTGGTCGCGGTGATCAGCCGGTCCGCGGGACCGCCGAGCCGGAAGGTGGTCAGCGGGGCGAGCGGGGCGTCGTGGAGTTCCTGCACGGGCACAAGGGTACGAGACGGGGCCGGGCCGCCTCACGGTGCCGGGTAAGGGGCGCCCCACAAGGGAGGACGCCCCTTACGTGCTCAGGAGAGCTGTACGACGGCCCGGGACATGCCGAGGACCTTCTGGCCGGCGCTCTTCACCGTCAGGTCGACCCGGACGGCGTTGTCGTCCAGCTTGGCCGCGACCTTGCCGCTGACCTCGATGGTCGCGCCCTGGTCGTCGTTCGGAACGACGACGGGCCGGGTGAAGCGGACGCCGTACTCGACGACCGCTCCCGGGTCGCCCACCCAGTCGGTGACCACCCGGATCGCCTCGGCCATGGTGAACATGCCGTGCGCGATGACGTCCGGCAGTCCGACCTCCCGGGCGAACTTCTCGTTCCAGTGGATCGGGTTGAAGTCCCCGGAGGCGCCCGCGTACTGCACGAGGGTGGCGCGCGTCACGGGGAAGTTCTGGGCGGGCAGCTCGGTGCCCACCTCGACGTCCGCGTAACTGATCTTCGCCGTCATCGGTTCAGGCCTCCTCGTCCTCGCCGCGGGCCACGAGCTTGGTCCAGGCGGTGACCACGTGCTCGCCCGTCTCGTCGTGCACCTCACCGCGGATGGTCAGCACGTCATGGCCGGCCATCGACTTGATCGTCTCGATGGTGGAGGTGATGGCGAGCCGGTCACCCGCGCGCACGGGGCGCTCGTAGGCGAACTTCTGGTCGCCGTGCACCACACGGCTGTAGTCGAGGCCCAACTGCGGGTCCGCTATGACCTGTCCCGCGGCCTTGAACGTGATGGCGAACACGAAGGTCGGCGGGGCGATCACGTCGGCGTGCCCGAGCGCCTTGGCGGCCTCCGGGTCCGTGTACGCCGGGTTGGTGTCTCCCACTGCCTCCGCGAACTCGCGGATCTTCTCCCGGCCGACCTCGTAGGGGTCGGTGGGCGGGTAGGTCCGCCCTACGAAGGACTGGTCGAGCGCCATGGGCTCGGCACCTCCTGCTCGTCTCGATACTGGCGGGTATCGACTCAGGGAACGACACGAGGCCGCCCCCATCACTGGGGGCGGCCTCGTGTACGAACCTGAATCAGCGCGTCTCGCGGTGCGCGGTGTGCGCGTTGCAACGCGGGCAGTGCTTCTTCATTTCAAGACGATCCGGGTCGTTGCGCCGGTTCTTCTTGGTGATGTAGTTCCGCTCCTTGCACTCCACGCAGGCCAGCGTGATCTTCGGGCGGACGTCGGTGGCAGCCACGTGAGTGCTCCTTGACGAACGGGTAGTTATGTTTAACGCATGAAAGAGTAGCCGATCGAAGGACCGACCCCGCAATCGGCTACTGTCTGTAGCGGTGACCGGACTTGAACCGGTGACACAGCGATTATGAGCCGCTTGCTCTACCGACTGAGCTACACCGCTGCGATGCGATCGGACCCCGCCTGACGGCGGGAACCTCTCACACCAGAGCCCCAAAACGGAATCGAACCGTTGACCTTCTCCTTACCATGGAGACGCTCTGCCGACTGAGCTATTGGGGCGAGCGATGAAGACATTACACGTCCCACCGCCGTTCGCCCAAATCCGTTCCGCGGCCCCGCCGCGGCCCGCTCCCTCCCCGCCCTTCACCTGCCCCTGCTGTCCCACCGGGCACGATCTCGCACGGGCGCGCCGCATCGTGCTGCGGCGCCGGGCCGACGGGTGCGGGGGCCGGTGGGCGCGCGGCGGATGTCGCTCACGTTCCGTACGTCGCGCCCGTACCTCCTGAACCACACCGGTACGACTATTGCGCTCCTCCCGGAAGCCGAGGACCCACCGCCCTAGGCTCGACTCACGCTGCGTGATCAGGCGTCTCCTCCCGCAGCAGCCCTACCCCCAGGAGCGCGATGCCCGACAGCCAGCCGCAGCCCTCCCCCTCCTCGTCAGGTTCCTCGCCGGAACAGGCCGCGGGATCCGCGCTGCTGCTGTGCGGGGCGCGCCTCACCGACGGCCGGACCGTGGACGTACGGCTCGGCGGCGGGCGGATCGAGGCGGTCGGGACCGTGGGGAGCCTCACACCGGTCGCGATGGGAGCGACGGGCGCGGCCGACGACCGCGGCCCGTCCGTCGCGCGCGTGGACCTCAAGGGCTATCTGCTCCTGCCGGCCCCCGCCGAACCGCACGCCCACAGCGACACGGCCCTGTCGGCCGACACCGCCGGACCGGTCTCGTACGACCCGCACGAGGTGCAGCGGCGCGCCACCGAGGCGGCGCTCCTGCAGCTCGCGCACGGGACCACGGCGCTCCGCTCGCACGTGCACGTCGGTGACGTGCAGGGGCTGGGCGCGCTCGCGGCCGTGCTCCGGGCGCGGCGGTCCTTGCGCGGGCTGGCGGAGCTGACGACAGTGGCGATGCCCCGGGTCCTGACCGGGATCGCCGGGGCGGACGGACTCGCGATACTGCGGGACGCGGTCAAGATGGGCGCCTCCGTGGTGGGCGGCTGCCCGGACGCGGACCCCGATCCCACGGGCTACGTGGAGGCCGTCCTGGAGATCGCCTCCGAGTACGGCTGCTCGGTCGACCTGCACGTCGACGGCTGCGACCCCGCCCGGCTCGGCCGTCTCGCGACGATGGCGGGCGGGCTCCGGCCGGGGGTGGCCCTCGGGCCCTGCGGAGGGCTCGAGGACCTGCCTCCCGACGCGGCGGCACGCGCTGCGGACCAGTTGGCCGCGGCCGGGGTGACCGTCGTGTGTCTGCCCCAGGGCGGCTGCGCGGGTGTGGACGGGCGCGGCACGGCTCCCGTAAGGCTGCTGCGGGCGGCCGGAGTGCGGGTGGCGGCGGGCAGCGGGGCGTTGCGTGACGTGGCGAACCCGGTGGGCCGCGGCGATCCGCTGGACGTCGCGTACCTGCTGGCCTCGCGGTACGGGCTCCGCCCGGAGGACGCCTTCGACGCGGTCGGCTCCTCGGCGCGCCGGACGCTCGGGCTGCCCGAGGTACGGGTGGAGGCGGGCTTCCCGGCCGAACTGCTCGCCGTCCGGGGCGATCGACTGGCGGGGGCGTTGTCCCTGGCGTACAGCCGGATCGTGGTGCACCGGGGGCGTGTGGTGGCACGCACCAGCGCGGTGCGGGAGTACTGCCACTCGCCGGCGGTGGCTGCGCTCGATCTCCCGCGGCAAGGACGTAAGGAACTGTCGTAGGGGGCGGACGGGACGGACGGGGCGGATGCGACTGTCGTAGACGCCAGTTGCCGCAGGCGCTCGAGGCGCTGGGGAGTTGGGCGGTCGGGATGGATGCCCGGTCGGGCGGATCCTCGGCCGGCTGGTCGTTTGACTGGTCGCTCGACTGGTCGCTCAGCCGGTTGTTCGGCCAGCTGTTCGGCCGATCGCTCAGTCTGGTGTTCGGCTGATTGCCCGACAGGTTGAAGAGTTCGTGTCGTTCGGCGGAAGCGCCCGGGCGGGCGTACGGTCGAAGGCATGCGCATTGTCATCGCTGGAGGTCATGGTCAGATCGCGCTGCGGCTGGAGCGGTTGCTCGCCGCGCGCGGTGACGAGGCGGTGGGTCTCATCCGCCGCGCCGAACAGGGCGACGATCTGCGGGAGGCCGGCGCCGAACCCGTGGTGTGCGACCTGGAGTCGGCCACGGTCGACGAGGTCGCGGAACACCTGCGGGGTGCGGACGCGGCCGTCTTCGCGGCCGGCGCGGGCCCGGGCAGCGGCGCGGCCCGCAAGGAGACGGTGGACCGGGCGGCGGCCACGCTGTTCGCGGACGCCGCGGTACACGCGGGCGTACGCCGCTACATCGTCGTGTCGTCGATGGGCGCCGATCCGCTGCACGAGGGCGACGAGGTGTTCGACGTCTACCAGCGGGCCAAGGGCGAGGCCGACGAGTACGTCCGGCGCGTGGACGCCCTGGACTGGACGATCCTGCGCCCCGGGATGCTCACGAACGACGCCGGAACCGGCCTCGTCCGCCTGGAGGCCCGCACGGGGCGTGGTCCGATCCCGCGGGACGATGTCGCCGCGGTCCTCATGGAGTTGGTGGACACTCCGGCCACGGCCGGCCTGACCCTGGAACTGGTCACCGGCTCGGCACCGGTCTCGGTGGCGGTGAAGTCGGTGGCCGGGAACTGACGGCGCCGAGGAGCGTGCGGCGGCCCGTACCGTCGCCGTACGCACTCCTCACCCGCATCGTGCGGTGCGGAGTGCGCACCCAGCGAGTACGGCCCTGTCCCCGCACCCTCAGAACAGCGGCAGCTGCCCCGGGAACTCCGGAACGACGTAGCCGTCCAGCGTGGGCTGGGCGGCACCCAGTTGCGCCGGCTTACGGGACCCCGGACAGGACACGAGGTCGCCGACGGCTCCCGGCGGATCGTGCCGCGCGAACCGCCCGGCAACCAGGGCGATCTCGCGAAAACACACGGGACAACTTCTGCGACGCGACGACATGAAGCCAGTGTGCCGCCCCGTGGGGGCAACCACGTCTCGAACGTGTGAGCAGGATTCGGGCGCCCGGATCAGCATGGATTGCCCGTTCTGGGGTATCAAGGCACGGCTGGTCCTTCCGAGGGGGAGAGACAGATGACCACACAGCCCCGAGAGTGTGTCGTACTCGATATCCCACAAGGACTGCGGCTGGATCTGCTGGGCCTCGTCGTCGAAGTCGGCCAGGTCCGGATCGTCGCCGACCGAGCCGGTCTGCTCGGCAGCCTCATAGCCTCCTTGACCTGCGGTGGCGGCACGGCCGCGGCACAGAGCCTGGAGGCGATGGCACAGATGCTCCGGTCCCAGGAAGAACATGCCGACGGAGCCGGCCGACGATCGTAGAACCAGCGCAGTCAGTCCATCCAGAACGGCAGAACGGCGACCCGATCGCCCGCTGGGCAGCGTCTCGCCGCCACCGCCGGAACGAAGAGAACCCCTCCGTACTGCGTTCAACAGTACGGAGGGGTTCCCCATTGTGGCGGCGCCAGGATTCGAACCTGGGAAGGCTGAGCCGGCAGATTTACAGTCCTCCTCCGACGTTGCATGTCGACATGCCCTGACCTGCGGCCAAGCACTCACCGTCAAGGCTTAACGCCATAGCCGTCCACGCCACGTCCGCGGACGCTGCCGCTTGAAGCCTCGCGAGGTGACAGTGCGCCGCAACACTAGGTCCTCACCCCCGTGTAGGCGTTCCGGTAGCAGCGGGGACGACGCACCAAGCTCGTTCGATGCAAGCAACGATTTGAAACCCCACCCGTGCGCGGCTTCTGTACGTCAGACTGCCAGAGTGACCAGAACGCAACGGATAATCTTCATATCTACGACCGCCACCACTGGGCTTGCTCTCGTAGCGATCAGCGTCTATATGGGGCTGGATCGGGCCGATAAGCTATCCAGCATCATAAGCGCAATAGCTGGATTGGCTTCGCTGGCGATCGCCCTTCACCAACTGACACACTCAGCAACAACCCAAGCAAATAGCTCACCAGACCGCCAAGTGCAACGCGGCGGAGACAATTCCACCAATATCCAAAGCAGCGGGAATATCACCATCGGGGATAGCAATAAGATAGGGCGCGACCAATGACCACCAAGCAGAATCAACGCGGCGGAGACGGATCCACAAACATCCAGGGAGAAAGCATAAAATATATAGAAGTAGCCCATTACGGAGTCAGCGTCGCCGACGCCAAGACAATCGCAATGGACGTTTTCGAGATGAACGTCACCAGATTCACCGAAATAGCGCGTCAAGTTGCATCGGAACGAGTTGGCGAATTCACGAATAAGCTACTTGGGAGCATTCCACCGCAATCCCTTGCGGCACTACAAGACCCAGACGTCCAGCGGCGCCTATTTTTCGCCCAGCAAGAGTTCGCATGCTCAGGTGATGACGAAATTGGCGACACCTTGATCACTCTGCTCGCCGAGAGAATCACCAACTCTCGACATGGGATGCGACGACTGGTGTTGAATGAAGCGTTGCAGATCGCGGCCAAACTAACTGCGGACCACATATCCCTGCTGACATGCAACTTCTTCCTCAAGTATGTCTCTTTCGGAGACGACCTTCGAACCGTTCAAGAAGTAGCCGAAGAGGTAGATGCAGCGCTTACGCCATACCGTGACGAAATATTCAATCTCGGACAGCCGGACCTCGACTACTTGCGAGGCAATGGTTGCCTGACCGTAAATGGTGGATTTATTCAGGCCTCCGTGTCTCCCGGCCAGTACCTGGGCTGGCATTATCCTGGAATATTTACGCAAGGATTCACACTAGAAGAATTCTATGACGGGCACCATCTAGTCGGCACCCCTTTGATCGAGGAGTACCCCACCGCAGACGGCAACCGATATAGAGTACGTGCCACCTCTATGCTTAAACTTGACGCGATGATCCGCAAGTATAATCTCGAAGACAAGCGTCACGCGGCTGAAAGCGCCCTCAAATCGAGAGTGCAGCCTGATCACGTGATCCTCGATTCAGTCCTGGAGTGCGCACCACACCTGAAGCGGTTTTTCACTCGGTGGCAAAAAATGGGAATGTCCGGGTACATGAATTCTGCTAGCGCAATAGCTATCGCCCATGCCAATGTGCGACGTGCCACTGGCGGCAAGTTCTCCACTCCTATCGACAATTGGCTGAGCGCCGGAACCGACTTCGACTAGTCAGCACCGTTCCAGTACTCTGGTACGCACCACATCGAAACGGAGGGTGCTCCGCGGATGGGACCGAAGACAACCGAGGTCTACAAGACGCTTCGCGCACGGCTCGCCGCCGGCGAGTACGCCCCTGGCGACAAGTTCCCCTCGGAACGAACGCTCACCGAACAACTGAGCATCGGACGAACCGCGCTGCGGCAAGTGCTCGCCCGGCTCGTGACCGAAGGAGCGTTGGAAGTCCGGGGACGGAGTTCGTACCGAGTACCGGGCGCGGTGAGCGTGAAGACTCCGGAGGGACCGGAGCCGTGGCGGATCTACGGCGAACGGGACCTGTACGACAACCGGTGGGTCAAGCTCCAACTGTGGGACGTGGAGCCGCCCGGCGTGGAGCGGTTCGAGCATCACGTAGTGCGCCTCCAGCACGTAGCCATCACGGCAGTCTTGGACGACCAGGACCGCGTGCTGATGATGTGGCGGTATCGGTTCGTCCCTCGGCAATTCGGCTGGGAGCTCCCGGGCGGCATCGTGGACGAAGGGGAGAACCCGGCGGACACGGCGCTTCGGGAAGTCGTGGAAGAGACCGGCTGGCGGCCGAAGTCGCTAGAGCACGTCGTCACGTATCAGCCGATGGTCGGCATGGTCGACTCACCCCACGAAATCTTCGTGGGGCACGGGGCTGACAAGGTCGGAGAGCCGACGGACATCGAAGAGGCCGGCCACATCGAGTGGGTTCCCCTGGCCGACATCCCCGGGCTCATGGCGCGCGGTGAGCTGATGGGTTCCGGCACCCTCGTTGCCCTGCTGCACATCCTGGCGACCCGCCGCAAGGGCGGTCTCACAGCCGCGAACTGAGTTGGTCGATACGGCGGCGCTGCCGCACCGAACCGGTGCGGCCCGCCAGTAGCCGAGCCTCACGCAGGTGCGTGCGCGCGTCGTCGTACTCCGCTCGCGTCAGGTGAGCGTGGGCCAGGTCGGCATGGAGACCAGCGCGCGCCCGCACGAAGGTCGGGTCCATCACCTCAAGCGCATCGTAGGAGTTGGTCACCGCTTCCTCGTCGCCGAGCAACGCGAGCACGTTGCCGCGCCACCGTGTGAGGTGGGCACTGTTCAGGAAGATGCTGGCCATGTCCGGGTCTCGGTCCTCGGGACCCAGCGGTACGGCACCCATGGCCGCATCGAGGGCGCGTCGGCAATCGTCCGGCATCCCGGCATGCGCGCACAGCTCTGCCTCAGCCGCGTACAGCCAAGCCCGAAGCCGGGGCGAGCCGGACTGACCAAGGGTGCGTTGGGCGTCGCGCACCAGCTCGACAGCGAGCGTCGGCCGTCCAGCCTCGCAGAGCACGTACGCCTGCTCCCCCATCGCATGAGCGAGGTACATCGGCGCCTCAGCGTCGCGCGCCGCGCGCTTCGCGAGTTCGTAGTGCCGCCATGCCCGCTCGACCGCCCCCGAGTCGATCGCCTGCCATGCCGCGAGGGTCGACGCACCGGCGAGCGCGAGCGCGACGGGGCGGCGCGCGGACGGCAGTACCGCGAAGTTCAACGCTTCTTCCAAGGCTGCGAGGTGCCCCGTCATCTGGTCGATGAGGCTTGCCGCACCCATCTGGCGATCCATCGTGCGCAGTAGTTCCGTCTGATCGTTCAACGCCTTGACCATGGACGTGCTGACGCTGCTGGCCGAGTCGATCCGGCTGAGTAGTTCGTCGTACCCGTCGGCCACCGGTACGGCCGTAGCGGGTCTGGCGTCCCTCAGCTCTGAGTCTGTGACACCGAGCAGCCGCCGCAGGATGGCCGCGTAGTGGTCGGAGATGGGCCGCTTGTTGTTCTCCCACTCGGACACGTACACCCGCAGGCTCGCGGTCGACGCGACATCGGCGAGGTTCCGCCGGGCGTACTGCTCGATCTCGCGTACCAGCCGCTCCTGTGACCAGCCACGTGCCGTCCGCGCGTTCCGAAGTCCTGCACCCACAGGCCACCGTCCGGTGATCGGTTCCATAACTGACCTTCCCAGCATGCACGACATCGCCGCAGGTCAACAGGGGTTAACTCGCCTCAAGTTAAGGGCTGTTGGCTACCGGAACCCCTGTCTCGAACGGTCTCCTGATGTTGCACCGCGGCGAGCGATCGCCATCCGGGGCAGCGAACCACCTTGACTCTGGTGCGCGCCAGTTGCATCCTACTGGTGCGCACCAGATATCGGGCTCGCGTCCGGTTCGCGGTGTGCGGTGAGCGGCCCTCTTCGGGGCGCTCGCTAGGGCGGACACGCTGCAGGACCGCCCGACAAGGCCAGGCACAACAGGGTTTCGGCCCGTACTGGCGAGGTGGCCCGGTGACCGCGAGCAACGGCCGGAGGGTGGGGACACGGTCCCCCTTGCAGCAGTCCCATTCCTTCGACCGACAGGAAATCTCGATGCGTCAACGACAACGTTGGGCGCCGCCGTGAAGGACCGGCCGGCGGCGCCTCGATACCTCACCGGTCCGCCTTCTTCCTGGCCTCGCAGCGCTGACGCTGCGGCCGGCTGCCTCTCCCGTCCGTCCAGCTCCGCACCACGTGCGCGGGCCGTACGGACGGGGGCGCGGGGAGCCGGATGAGAGCCGCTCCAACGGCCGCGGCTCCGGTGCGGGAACACCGGAGCCGCTTCTTTCGGGCCGTTCAACCTGTGAGAGGAACCACGACCCATGAGGCACATCGGTGCTGTTCAGGCGAGTGTTACCACCGACGCGTTCGACCGTGAGCCGACGGCTGCGGAGCTGCACGCGATCGAGATTGAGATGCCGCTGATCGCGGCGGAAGTCGAGCTGCTGGACGCGCAGATCAGTCTGCTGGATCGCGCGCCGGCGGAGCTGGACGAGCGGCGGCTGCGGCGGGCCCGGCGCAAGGTGCTGGCCGCGCGGCGGGAGCTGACCAACCGGGCCGCCACCGCTACGGAGGTGGGGGCGTGAGCAAGCACCTGACGCTGCAAGACCTGGCCGCGCCGCTGCGGGTGCTGCGGCTGCTGGCCGTGGACTTCGGACACCTGCCGGCGCCGCACGTTCAGGTCTCCCCCGTCTACCCGGAGCGGCTGGAAATGCGGTTCCACGATGACCTGCCGGGCTTCGAGGCGTGGCGGGAGGCGTTGGGCGTCGCTCCGGACGAGGTGGTCTACCGCGAGCAGAGCGACGGCCGGACGCGCGTGCTCATGGCGATGGCCGCGTATGCGGGAGCCGCCGTGGAGCTGACCGGCTTCGGCGACATCCCCACCCTGGTTGTCGCGCCGGCTGGTGATGCGGCATGAGGCTGAACCGCACAGGCAAGACCCTGCTGGTCCTGGCCCTGGTCGCCGTGGTCGGCATGGCCTTCCGCGTCTCGTGGAACGCGCTGCGGGACGTGGCGAAGGCCATCGGTGCGGATGCCACCGCCGCCCTGCTCTATCCGTTCGTGGTGGACGGGCTGATGGCGCTCGCCCTGATCGCCACCCTGGTCCTGACCGACCGGGACGACAAGCGGTTCGCGCTGCGGGTGCTGGCCGCCTACACCGTGGCCTCCCTGGTGCTCAACTACGTGCACGGGCTGGTGCCCACGCTGCACGACACCGCCTCTGGGCGGGTGCGGCTGGCCCAGTGGGACGTTGGGCACTGGGTGCTGGTCCTGCTCGCCTCCTCCCTGCCGGTCGGCTCCATCTACTTCGGCTCCGATCTGGTCGCCAAGGTGCTCCACCACCGCCCCACCCCGGCCGCGACCGAGCCGGTGTACGGGCCGGTGTACGGGCCGGACGCACACGAGTCCGCACGCCTCCCGCACACCCCCGCACACCCCGCTGAAGAAGCCACCGCCCCGGCGGCCGACGCCCCGTCGCTGCCCGCGCTGGCCGAGGCGTCTGCGCTGGTCACAGGCCGTGCGGAACCCGTGCGGGAGGACGGCCCGCACATCCCGCACGCCTCCCGCACGGCCGAGGAGGACGCGGCCGACGAGGCGTTGCGGCGGGCGCAGTTTGAGGAGGCGCGGTTGGAGCGGATGCGGCAGGACGCACGCCGTGCGTACGCCGAATCCGCACAGGCGGGCCGCCCGCTCAGCGCGCGTGCGCTGGGGGAGGCGTTCGGCATGAGCGAGTCGTGGGGACGCAAGCAGATCCTCGCCGCCCGCGACGAGGACGAGGCCCCCCGGCCGCAGCTGCGGGCCGTCGACACCGCCGCCGTGTGATGGCCACCATTCCCGTCTACCGCTGGCGGCTCGCCCCCGAGGGACTGGCCACCCGCCGCCAGCTCCGCGCCGCCGGGCTGCGGCCCGGCGGACAAGACGTCGCCGCACAGCTCGAACGGCCCCGCCGGCGCCGCGCCCCGCTGGTCGCCTACCTCTACCGCGAGGACCTGGCCAAGCCCGTGCGCCCGATGACGCCCGCCCGGTGGGCGGCGCTGGCCAAGGCGAACGCCGCCCGCCGCACCTGCCCGCAGTGCCGCCGGGATGCCGGATACGTCATCCCCACCTCGCTTGGCACGTGCGTCACCTGCGCGTTCCCCGACGAACAGTGCGCCGCCTGACCTCTGTTGGCAGGCCCGGCCAATCGCCTCCTACAGCCCTGGCCGGGCCCTACTCCCCTGAAGGAGTGCACACAGCATGACGGAACTGAGCACCGAGCCGGTAGCCGTACCGGCTCCCCCCACCCCACCGCCCCCCGAGACACCGCCCGCCCCCGCACCGGCCGCGGCCGAGGTGGACCACACCCCGGGCGGCTGGCCGGTCGCCCCGCTCACCCTGTCTGGGGCGAACACGACCGTGGGCCTGATCGCCTCCGCGTCCCTGGTCGGCGGCCCGGTCGCCGCCGCGATCGCCGCGACCGGCGCCGTGGTGCTCGGCACGGTCGCCGCCACCCGCTCCCGCAGGCCCGACACC
>NZ_JAVRHI010000107.1:0-35179 GCF_034105845.1 Streptomyces sp. CRN 30
CGGCGTCGCTTGCCGCCGCGCGGCCCGGCGGGGGACGCTGCGGGCATGGCCACCCTGCTGATCGTGCACCACACCCCCTCGCCCACCTGCCAGGCCCTGTTGGAGGCCGTCGTGGCCGGGGCGACCGCGCCCGGGATCGAGGGCGTCGACGTGGTGCGGCGGGCGGCCCTCGCGGCCACCGCCTCCGACGTCCTGGCCGCGGACGCCTACGTACTGGGCACCCCGGCCAACCTCGGGTACATGTCCGGCGCCCTCAAGCACTTCTTCGACCAGATCTACTATCCGTGCCTGGACGAGACGCGCGGCCGGCCGTTCGGCGTCTACGTGCACGGCGGCAGTGACACCACGGGCGCGCTGCGCGCCGTCGACACGGTGACGACGGGGCTCGGCTGGCGCCGTGCCGCCTCGCCGGTGTCCGTGACGGGCGAGGCCGGCCGGGCGGACCTGGAGACGTGCTGGGAGCTGGGCGCGACGCTCGCCGCCGGTCTGACGGCGTGAACCCGCCCGGTCGCGCCCGCTCCCCCGCACCCGGGGCCGGCGCGGACGGCCCCGCGATCATCGAGCGGGCCGGCGGTGTGTGAGAGCCGGGAGAGCGGACAGACGCAACCGCATGAGCAGCTTTCCGGAAAGGAGCACGTCAGGCGGGAGCCCGGCCCCGCCTGCGGCGACGCGTCGCGGGCCGGCGACGCCCGCCCTGTCGGCCACCGCGGCGTCGCCCATGCGGCCCAGTCGCGACGGCGAGGGCAGTCTGGCGCACGTGGTGGAGACCCTCCTCGACAAGGGTCTCGTCCTCAACGCCGACATCATGGTCTCCGTGGCCGGGGTCGAGCTGCTGGGCATCCGGCTGCGGGCGGCGCTGGCCTCCTTCGAGACGGCCGCGCGCTACGGGCTGGAGTTCCCCTCGGGCACGGACACGGAGACCGCCGCGTGGCGGCAGGCACGTGAGGAGAAGGAGACCTGCCCGGAGTGCGGCAAACGCGCGCCCGTCGAGCAGTTGCTGAACCAGTGGTGCCCGTGGTGCGGGTGGCGCAGCGCGCAGGCCCGGCTGCGGGAGTCGGACGACGGCCCGCGCGCCGTCGGCGGCCGGGACGGCCATGGCCGGATCGAGGTCGAGGGCGGGGACGACGCGGAGTCCGGGTCCGGACACGCGGGCGACGCCGAGCCCGAGCGCGCCGCCGCGGACCGCCCCCGGCGCGGACGGAGCGGCGGGGCGTGACGGACCGGCAGCCGCCGATGCGGCCCACCAGAGACCCCCGCGTGACCCTGGACGACCTGGTCGAGGTCCTGCTCAACAAGGGAGCGGTCCTGCACCTCGACCTCATCGTCGCGGTGGCCGACATCCCGCTGATCGGCGTCAGCATCCGCGCCGCCATCGCCGGGATGGAGACGATGCTGGAGTACGGCATGATGCGCGACTGGGACGAGGCGACCCGCGCCTGGGCCGACCGGTCCGCCGTCCGCCGTGCCCTCGAACTGCGCGAGGACGAGACCGTCATCTCCCGCACGAGCGGCGGCCACCAGTTGACGGAGGGCATCTACCACGCGTGGCGGCCCGGCACCGTCTGCCTGACCGACCGGCGTCTGGTCGTCCTGCGCGAGGAGCCCCGGGAGATCCTCTGGCAGACCGGACTCGACTCCGTGGCCGCCGTGACACTGGAACCCGAGCGCACGGTCGGCGGCGAGGAACGGCTGCGGCTGCGGGTCGCCCTGGCCGACGGCCAGGAGGTGCGCCTGTCCGCCCGGGAGCCGGGCAAGCTGCGGGACCTGCTCGCCGACGCGTGCGGCGGACGCATCGTACGGGCCTTCCCGTTCGGGTCCGCCGACGCCGAGGAGGAGCCGCTGGCCGAGGGGCATCTGTGGTTCGAGGAGGTCAGGCGAGGCGAGTCGCTGTGGCGCGGCGGCCAGGGACGGCTCACCGCCGGCCGGCTGACGTGGAAGTCGCCGCTGGACTCGCGGCCCGCCCTCGCCCTGCCGGCGGACGGCATCACCCGGGTGCGGACACCGGCCGAACGGGGTCCGGCCGGCCACCGCCTCCTGGTCCTTGAGACGGCGGCGGGCGACGAGGTGCGGCTGGCCGCCGACGACCCCGTGCCCTGGGCGCGGGCACTGACCGCGGCGGCGGCCGGACGCCCCGCCGAACCCGCCCGGCACACCGACCCGAGGGGTGAGCACATTGCCGTTGACCGTTGACGAGAAGAGCCTGAAACACGGGGTGCTGTCCCTCGTGGTGACGCTGGTGGAGGTCATCCAGGAGGCCCTGGAACGCCAGGCGATGCGCCGCATGAACGGCAGCGACCTCACCGTGGAGGAGATGGAGCGCCTCGCGGACGCCCTGCTGGAGCTGGACGAGGCGATGGAGCAGATCAAGGACGACCACGGCATCACGTCGTCCGTCGCCGATCTGCACCGGGGCCTGGACGAGGTCGTCGACGACGTGGTCGACAAGCTGATCAACCCGCGGCGCTGGGCGGAGGAGACGGAACGATGACCGACCGTACGGCGCTGTACGTCTACGCGCTCGTCCGGTATGAGGAGGGCGCCGCCGACGGCACGACCGGTCTCGACGGCCGTCCGCTGCGGCTGCTGCGCGTGCCCGGCACCGAGGTCGCCGCCCTGGTGCACGAGGGGTCCCCCACCCCGTTCCAGGGCGACGACGACCGGGTGCGCCGCTGGGTGGGCGAGCAGAACGAGGCGGTGACCACGGTGTGGGAGCGCACCGGCAGCCTCCTGCCGATGACCTTCAACGTGCTGGTCGCGGACGAGTCCCCCGAGACGGAAAGCCACACGGACGGCACCCCGGTGGGCGCCGCGGACGGCGGCACCGGGCAGAGCGCCGAGGAGCGCCTGACCCGCTGGGTCGGCGAGCGGGCGGCGGAGATCGGCGAGCACCTGGACGCGCTGTCCGGACGGTGCGAACTCCGGGTGGAGATCACCGTGGACCGCACGGCCGTCGTGGGGCGGGAGCCGGACACCGGCGAGGCGGACGCCCGGTTCGAGGGCCGGTCGGCCGGGATGCGCCGACTGCTGGCCAAGCGGCGCGAGCAGCAGGCCAGGAACGCGGCCGGGCAGCTCGCCGACGTCCTGCACGCCGAGGCGCGGCGCGCGCTGCTGTCCGTCGCCGAGGACTTCCGGGACCGCGGCCTCGGCCGCACCGGCCCGGACGAGACCGGGGTGCTCTCGGCCGCGCTGCTCGTGCGGAACGAGGACATCGACGCGGTGGGGAGCGTGCTGAGCGCACTGCGGGAGCGCGAACCCGCCACTCGCATCCGCTTCCTGGGTCCGTGGCCGCCGTACTCGTTCACCGACGACCGGTTCAGCGCGTACGGCGAGGGCGAGGGCGCAGGCGAGACCGTGGGCGCGGCCGACGACGAGGGCGGGGCGCGGCCGTCCGCCTGAGGCGAGGCGACGCGGGGGCCGTACGACCCCCGCCGAACGCCCCCCGCCGAGCAGCCCCCGCCCGTACGGCTCCCTCGCCCGTACGGCTCCCCCGCCGGTCGCCCCGGCGCGGGAGCGGTGGAGCCGGCCGGTGTCAGCCGGCCGCGTCCGCCGCCGGCAGCGCGGCGAGGACGAGGTCGATCCCGGCGAGGAACTGCTCACGGACGGCGAGACCCCGCCGGTCCCGCGCCCGCTGTACTCCCTGCCGGTGGAGCACCGCCGGGAGCGGACCCCGGGGGTGACCCTGCCGGGCGACGCGGCGCACCTGATGATCCCGTCCGGCGAGGGCGCCGACCTGGCCACGCACGACGGCGCCGAGCTCGGCAAGGCCCTCGCCGCCCGCACCGGCGACGTCGAGGCCGCGCCGAGCGCGTACGAGCGGGACCTGTTCCCGCGCGGCGCGGCGGAGGCCGCCGAGGCGTGGCGCGTGCACGAGCTGATGTACGGCCCGGACGCGCCGCGGGGCATGCTCGCGGTGCTCACCGCGCCGGAGCCCGGCGGGGACGGCGGCCGCGGTCAGAAGGCGGCCCGGAAGATGACGAACATCGTGACGGCCGAGTTCGCCGACGACATCACCGACATCGCCGTGCCCGCCGCCGCTCCCCAGGCCGCCAGGCCCACCGACGTGAAGACCGGCGGGCGGCGGCGGGACGCCGGGGCGGGGCCGAGGAGGGCCGCCACGCGCCGTGGGACGGGGCCCGGGGCGGCGAGGCCGGCCAGGGTGGCGACGGGGGTGCCGCGGGAGACGAGGGCCGCCTTGCCGATGGCCGTGGCCACCGCGCGGCGGCTGCCGACGACGCCGGCCGCCTCCTCGTCGGCCCAGCGTTCGGCGGTGTACGCCACCGCCGTCCGCAGCGGCCGCAGGAACGGGTTGGCCAGCGCGGCGAGCCGCACGGTGAGCAGGAAGCGGTGGTGGCGTCCGGCGAGGTGGGCGCGCTCGTGGGCGAAGAGCGCCCGGCGTTCGGCCGGGTCGAGGCAGTCCAGCAGGGCGGTGGTCACCACCACGCGGTCCCGCCGGCCGCCGGGCAGGGCGTACGCGTAGGGCACGTCGTCCGGCAGGACGGCCACGGACGTGCCGGGGAGCCCGGCCAGCGCGGCGTGGGCGCGGCGGCGTACCCGGCCGTGCCGCCACAGGGCCCGCCCGCAGGCCACGAGGACCACGCACAGGGCGGGGATCGCGGCCTTTCCGGCCACCTCGTCGTAGGGGACGGCGGCCCGCACCTCGGGGTCGGACCAGCCGTCGGGCAGCGGGTTGCCCGGGAGCTGGGCGGTGCCGACCACCATCACCAGCGCCAGGCACACGGTGCTGCACAGGGCCATCACCGCGGCCACGCCCGTGAGCAGCCACGTCGCGGTGCGGGGGTGCAGGTGCTGCTCGGCCAGGCGCGCGATCGGCCAGGCCGTCAGCGGCAGGACCAGTGGCAGAAAGACGAAGAGCCCCATGAGGCGTCAGTCTTCCCCTTCGCCGCCGGAGTGCCCCAGCAGGTCGCGCAGGAGACGTTCGTCGTGCGGGTCGAGGCCGGTGACGAAGCTGGCCAGGACGGCCTCGCGGTCGCTCTCGCCGTCCAGGACCTTGCGCATCTTGCGGGCGGCCAGCCCCGCCTGGTCGGCGGCGGGCGTCCAGGCGAAGGACCGGCCGGCCCGCTCCCTGGTGACCACGCCCTTGTCCAGCAGCCTGGTCAGGATGGTGATCACCGTCGTGTAGGCGAGTCCGCCGCCCAGGCGCTCCTGCACCCAGCCGGCCGTCGCCGGGCCGTCCGCCTCGCCCAGCGCCGACAGCACCAGTGCCTCCAGCTCGCCCTGCCCCCGACGGGGGCGCGGGTGATCCACCACGGTCCGTCTCCCTTCCAGCGCTTTTCCGTTTCCCGAGGCGCCATCGTATAGACGTCCGCCGCTGGACGTGCGCCTAGTGGTCGGGCCCGCAGCACTCCGCCGACGGCTCGGGGCGCGCGGTGTGGCGGTCGACCCGGCAGAAGCAGGACGCCTCGATCGGTACGTCCGCCAGCGCGGCCGCCGTCCGCAGCTGCTGGGCCACGATCCGCGCCTCCCCCTCCTTGCCGAGCCGCACCAGGCACTCGTGCAGGCCGTGCAGGGACCAGACGTTGCCGGGATGCTGCCTGGCCCGGGGCAGGGTGTCGTCGAGGCCGAGGTCGGCCCGGTAGACCGCCTCGGCGCGGGTGATCCGGCCCTGTTCCAGGAGGAGCGCGCCGTAGGCGTGCCGGGTGGGCTGCATCCAGCCCCAGGGCTCGTCGTAGGGGAGGCCGTCGTCCAGTGCGATCGACCGCTCCAGCGCGGCGAAGGCGGCACCGTGGTCGCCCTTCCTGTACTCCAGCTCCCCGTCGAGCATGGCGGCGGCCACGGCGAGGATGTCGACGCAGGTGTTGTTGAACAGGGTGCGGGAGGCGGGAACCCGGGCGACCGCCTCCTGGAAGAGTTTGCGTTCGCTCTCGGCCTCGGTGACGCGGCCGGTCGCGGAGAGGGCGACGCCGCGGGCGTAGCGGAGCATCGCACTCGTCACGCAGTACAGGTCGGGGTCGGCGGGGAACGGCGTGGCGAGGATGTCCGCCCAGCGGCCGAAGCGGATCAGCACGTGCACCCGCATGGCGAGGAAGCCCTCCAGCCAGTCGGCCATCGGCGGGCTCTCCACCCGCAGCAGCTCCTCGGGGATGGACTCCTCCAGCGCGGCGGCCGTCTCGACGGCGTCCCCGTAGCGGCCGAGGAGCATCGCGCCGTAGATCTTGAAGTGGTAGTCGTGCGACCGGTAGAGGGTGTAGAAGTTCATCGCGCCGGACCGGGCGCGGTACTTCTCGTCGGCGGCGATCGCCGCGGTGTTGTCCGAGACCACGCGCCGGTAGTCGCCGCAGAGGACCTCCAGGTGCGAGGGCATGTGCAGCAGGTGGCCCGCGTCGGGGACGAGGCCGCGCAGCCGGTCGGCGACGGTGAGGGCCGCCTCCGGGGTGGCGGACATCTCCATCAGGTGGACGTAGAGGTGCACGACGCCCGGGTGGTCGCGCCCGGCCCCGGTGGTGAGCGCGCGGTCGAGGACGGCCTTCGCCTCCAGGGTGCGGGCGCCCTCGGCGGGCCGGCCGGTGCGCGGGTCCCACAGTTCCCACGGCGTCAGGTTCATCAGCGCGTCGGCGGTGAGGGCGGCGACGTCGAGGTCGTCGGGGGCGAGTCCGTGGACGGCGCGCATGGCGTCGGCGTACGGCTCGTTCCACACCGAGCAGTCCTCGACGGCACGGGCCCGCGGGTAGCGGGCCCGCAGGGCGCCGATCAGGGCCCGCTCGACGGGTGTCGCCGCGGCCTTCGCCTTCTCGTGGGCGCGTTCGACGGCCGCGTGGGTGCGGTCGACGGTCTCGGCCAGCTCCCGGGCGTCGAACGCCTCCCAGGGCTTGTTGTAGTTGGGGCCGAGCGCGTAGGCGATGCCCCAGTACGCCATGGCACACTCCGGGTCCGCCGCCGCGGCGGCCTCGAAGCAGGAGACGGCTTCCTCGTGGTGGAAGGCGTACGTCCACACCAGTCCGCGGTCGAACCAGGTCTGGGCCTCGCGTGACGCGGTGGTCACGGGGCGGCCGTGCGCACCCAGGTCGTAGTAGTCGTCCATGCTGGACGTATAGCGCACCGCGCGGGCGGGGCCGCGGGCTTTCGGCACAACTGCGCCGGATCGTGTACGGCCCCGCCCGTCGGTGTCAGGTGAAGTTCACGTCACTGCAGATGAAGTACGTCTGGTCCATGTGGGACGCCTGCCAGATCGTGTACACGACGTGCCGGCCGCTCAGCCCCGAGGTGCTGACCGGGATGTCGTAGTTGTTGGCGGGCGCGTACGTGCCGGTCTGGGTGAGCAGTTGGAGGCTCGACCAGGTCAGGGGCTGGGTGGCGGGGTCGAAGCCCTGCTTGGTGACGTACACCTTGAAGTAGTCCGCGCCGTGGCTCGCCTGGTCGTACAGGTGGACGGTGAAGTCGTCGGTCGCGATGTCCGTGGTCTTCCAGGCGCCCACGGTGTCCAGGGCGTTGTACCGGCCGCCCTCGGTGCGGCCGCCGCTGCACAGCTGTCCGTCGGGGACGACCGCCTGGAAGTTGCCGGCGGAGCCGTTGCGGTACAGGCCGTTCCAGTTCCACATGGCGTTGGGGTCGGCCTGCCAGGCCTGCCAGCACATGGGGTCCTGGGTGGCCATGGCCGGGTTCTGGAAGTCGCTGCCCCAGCGCAGCCAGCAGCCGTAGTTGCGGGAGGCGGGGTCGATCACGGACCCGTGCGCGACGGCGGTGCCGCTCCACGGGACGAGCGCGAGGATCGCGGCGGTGAGGGCGCCGAGGAGGACGGTCAGGAGGCGGCGGGGCGCGCGGACGCCGGTCCTGGCGGAACCGGACCTGGTGTTGATGTCAGGTGCATGACAATGCATGATCTCCTTCTTCCGGGTGGGGGGCGACGGGAAGGGAGCGGTACTGCGTGTGGGAGCGCTCCCAGCTTCCAGGCTGCTCCCCGTGAAACACGGGGGCAACATTCGATTGCGTCACGTCCGGACCGGAATGGCGTGTTCGACACGGGGATTCGACACGGGAATTCGACACGGGGTCGACACAGAGATCGACACGGGGATCGGCACGGGCGCGGGCCCTGGCCCCGCACCCGTGCCCCTCGGGGCGCTACGGGCGCAGGATCAGGCGGATCGGGTCGCCCTCCTTCTTCTCCAGGCGGGCGACCGCCTCCGCCGCGTCCGCCAAGGGCAGTACGCCGCTGATGGAGCCGGAGAAGTCCAGCCGGCCGCCCTGGATCAGCCGGAGGAGCTGCGGCAGGGCCACCGGCATGTCGGAGCCGTAGTGGCCGAGGATGCGCTGCTGGAGGTAGCTGAAGCGGGTGCCGTCGGTGACGCTGAGCGGCTTGTCCGTCAGGCCCACCAGCACCAGCCGGCCCTTGGGGGCGAGGACGGTGAGCGCCTGTTCGCGCACGGCGGGCACGCCCGCGAAGTCGAAGGCGGCGGCCAGTCCGGCGCCGCCGGTCACCGCGCCGATCGCCTCGCGCAGCCCGGGATCGGCGGAGTCCAGCGCGAGGTCGGCCCCGGCGGCCAGGGCCCGCTCCCGCGCGACGGGGCTCGGGTCCACGGCCACGACCGGGCAGGCGCCGACGGCCCGCAGCAACTGGACGGCGTGCACGCCGAGTCCGCCGGCACCCCACACGCCGACCGCCTCGGCGGGCCGCACGGCGCCGGTCTCGGTGATCGCGCCCCACGGTGTCGACACGGCGTCGGGGATGATCGCGCCCTGCTCGAAGGGGATGGCGTCGGGCAGCGGGGTCAGCGCGTCGGCGGCGGACAGCGCGTACTCCGCCCAGCCGCCGTCGTAGTCGACACCCCGGGTGTAGGTGACGCCGTCGCGCACCTCACCGGCGTAGAGGACGACCCGCTGTCCGGGCGTCCAGGCCGTGACACCGGTGCCGACCTCGGCGACCGTGCCGGAGACCTCGTGGCCGAGGGTGACGGTGTCGCCCTGGAGGAACAGCGGGGTGAGCGTGCCGTCGATCAGGTGGACGTCGGAGAGGCAGACACCGGCCGCCTCGACCTTGACCAGCACCTCTCCCGGGCCGGGCGTCGGGCGGGGCACCTCCTCCACCCGCAGCGTGCGGCTCGGGACGTGCAGACGGGCGGCGAGCATCCGCGCCATGACCAACCTCCTCGGTGGCGCCGGCCCGCGCCCATATCGCAGGTCGACTTGCGTTAACCGTACACCCAACGCAGGTTGCCTTGCTTTAGGCTGGAGCGATGGTCTCGTCACACGCGCCCGAACCGCCCGCCGCGCCGCTCCGCCGCCGCGGGGAGCCGATGCGGCGGGCCGTGCTGTCGGCCGCGGTGGAACTGCTGTCGGCCCAGGGACTGGCGGGTACGACCGTCGGCGCGGTCGCACGCGCAGCGGGCGTGCACGAGACGTCCGTCTACCGCCGTTGGCGGACCCGCGAGAACCTCATCCTGGACGCGCTCACCACCGAGCTGGACTCCGCGCTGGCCGTCCCGGACACCGGGCGGATACGGGACGACCTGCTCTCCTTCTTCTCGACGCTGGCCCGGCTCCTCGCCACCCCCCAGGGCCAGGCGCTGCTGCGGCTCGGCGTCGAACGGGACGACACCCTTGAGGACCGGCGCCTGCCGTACTGGAGCGACCGTCTCGAACGGGCCGGCGTGATGGTCCGGCGCGGTGTCGAGCGCGGCGAGCTGGCCGCCGGAGCCGATCCCGGGCTGCTGGTGGAGGCGGTGAGCGGCCCGCTCTTCGTCCGCGTCCTGCTGAGCGCCGCGCCGCTGGACGAGGAACTGGTGACGGGCCTTGTGGACCTGGCGCTGGACGGGGCGCGGGCACACGGCTGACCGGGGCCGGGGCCACGGCGCGCGGGCCGGGGTCACGGCGCGCGCGAAGGGCGCCGCGGCGGCGTTCTTGTCGGTGGCCGTCTCCTGGTGCGACGATGCCCGGCACCCATCGCCGACGACGCGGGAGGCACACCGACCGTGACCGACGAGCAGCCGACACGGGCACCGGCCGCGGTCGTCTTCGACGCGCTGGGCGCCTCCTACGAGCAGGCGTTCGCGGCCTCCGAGGCGCACCGGCGCTCCCTGGAGTGGCTGCTGGCCCGGCTGGCGCCGGGCAGCCGGGTGCTGGACGCGGGCAGCGGGACCGGCCGGCCCACCGCCGAGACGCTGGCGGACGCCGGGCACGACGTCCTCGGCGTCGACGTCTCGCCGGTGATGACCGCGCTGGCGGCCCGGCAGGTGCCGGCCGCGTCGTTCCGGTGCGCGGACATCCGCGACGTCCCCCTGGCGGACGGCTCGTACGACGCCGTGTGCGTGTACTTCGCGCTGCTCCAGCTGGCCCGCGGGGAGCAGAGCGAGGTGGTGCGGCGGCTGGCCCGCGCCCTGCGGCCGACGGGTCTCCTGGCGCTGGCCACCGTGCCCCTGGACGTGGAGGACGTCGAGGGGGTCTTCCTGGGGCAGCCGGTCCGGGTGACGAGTTTCGCCGCGCGGGACCTCACGGCGATGGTCGAGGGGGCCGGACTGGACGTCCTCGCCCACGAGGAGACGCTGTTCACGCCGGCCCGCCCGGACGCGGTATCGGAGCCGCACCTGTTCCTGCACTGCCGGCTGCGGGCCACGCCACCCGCGGCCTGACCCGCGGCAACGGGGAGGCGGCCCGCACCGCGTGCCCCCGGCGGGGCAGGCAGGGCAGGCAGGGCCGGCAGGGCGACCGGTGGCGTCTGTCGGGCGGGAGCCCTGGCGGCCGTTGAGCACGGGGCCCCGCCAGCCGTATGGGGGAACAGCGCACGCGCGTGTCGGTCCGCGCGGCCAGAGTGGTTGGCATGACAGAACCCGGCGCGCGCAGGCGTTCCACGACGACCACCACCGAGCGGCCGCCGGCCGTGCGCGGGGCCGCGGACGCCGCCCGGCGCGCGGCGGACGGCCTGGCCGCGCTCGTCCACCACCGCCTGGAGGGCGTCTCCGCGGTCCGCCGCGGCGAGGACGACGGCTGGGTCGTCCACGTGGACGTCCTCGAACTGGCGCGCATCCCCGACACCACCAGTCTGCTCGCCACCTACGAGGTCGGCCTCGACCCGGCGGGCGAACTGCTCCAGTACCGCCGGATCGCGCGCTACCGGCGTGGCGCCCAGGACCAGTGACGGGCCGCCCCCACCCAGGCCCGCTCCCGGAAGGACCGTCACATGCTGACCTACGACGACGAGATCGTCTGCGCGCCCCGCGCCGGCACCCTCTACGACGTACTCGAACTCATCCTCGACCGCGGCATGGTGATCGACGTCTTCGTGCGCGTCTCGCTCGTCGGCATCGAGATCCTCAAGGTGGACGCGCGGATCGTGGTCGCGAGCGTCGACACGTACCTGCGCTTCGCCGAGGCGTGCAACCGTCTCGACCTGGAGCACGACGTGCGCTCCAAGACCGTGCCGGAGCTGTTCGGCGGCCCGGTCGCCAAGGCCGTCGGCAAGTCCGGCGCCAAGCGGACGGCCCGCTCGCTCACCGACAAGGTCCGCGACGTCCTCTCCCCCGACGAGACGGAGGACGACGACGGCCACGACGAGCGCCGCGGCTCCGGCCGTACACGGGAGCGCTCCGCGGCACGGGCCCCCGGCCGCACCGGCCGCTCCCCCGCGTCCCGCCACGGTGACGACGACCGTCCGCGCCCGCGTGCCCGGCGGCGCCCGGCGGAGGAGGAGTGACCGTGACGGCGACCGTACCCGCCACCGCCGGCGGCCTCGGCACCCTGTACGTCTACGGCATCGCCCCCGCCGGCCTGCGCACCCCGCGCGTACCGGGCGTGAACGGCGCCCCGGTCGGGCTGCTCACCGAGGATGGGCTCTGCGCGGCCGTCTCGGCGGCCCCGGAACGGCCCCGCCCGCGGCGGCGCGACCTCCTGGCCCATCAGGCGGTTCTGGACGAACTGGCCGCGCAGGGCCCCGTACTGCCCATGCGGTTCGCGGTCCTGACCCCCGAACCCGACACGCTGCGCGCCCAGCTCCGCTCCGACCGGGCGGAGTTGCTGCGACAGCTCGACGGGATCGCGGGCTGTGTGGAGATGAACGTCAAGGGGACCGTCGTACCGGGCTGCGTCGAGGAGCTGCTGCGCCGGGACGAGGGGCTGCGCGCCCTGGCCCTGCGCACCCGGCGCCGTCCGGGTTACGAGGCGAACGTGCGGCTCGGCGAGGCCCTCGCCCGGGGTGTCCGGCAGGAGGCGCGGCGCGCGGCGCGGGAGGTGCTCGCCCGGCTGGCACCGCTCGCCGTCCGGACGGCCGAGGGCCCGCTGGACGACGAACGGGTGCTCAGCACGTCCTTCCTGGTGCGGGCCGGCGACGAGCCGCGCTTCCGGCGTGAGGTCGAGGCGCGGGCCCGTGCGCACGGGGACCGGCTGGCACTCGGCGTGACCGGGCCACTGCCCTGCTACAGCTTCGTCGACGCGCGCCCCGCGCCGGCCGGGCGGTGACCCCGTGGGACTCGTGAGCGGCCTGTTGCTGCTGCCGCTGGCCCCGGTGCGCGGCACGGTCTGGGTCGCCGACCACGTCGCGCGCGAGGCCCGGCGGCAGACGGACGACCCGCGGGTCGTGCACGCGCGGCTGGCCGCGCTCCACCGCGCGCTGGAGGCCGGAGAGATCGACGAGGCGGCCTTCGAGCGCGAGGAGGACCGTCTGCTCACCCTCCTCGAACGCCGGACGGCACCGCGCGGGACCACAGACCGATCGCAGGGCTCGCGGAGATCGCAGGGCTCGCAGGGATCGCAGGGAAGGCACCTATGAGCGACAACAGGGCGGCGCTTGCGGCGGCCGTGGCCGGCGGCTATCTGCTCGGCCGTACGAAGAAGGCGAAGCTGGCGCTCGTCGTCGGCACCTACCTCGCGGGGCGGCGGCTCGGTACGACGCCGGGCCAGTTGCTGTCCCAGGGGCTGGGGCGGCTCCAGCAGGTCCCGCAGTTCCAGGAGTTGTCGGACCAGGTCCGCGGCGAGCTGCTGGCCGCCGGGCGCACGGCCGTCTCCGCCGCCGCGGGCCGCCGCATGGACCGCCTCGCCGACGCGCTCCGCGACCGCACCGACGCGCTCGCCGACGCGGGTCGCCGGGGCGACGACGGGGACGACGGGGACGACGACCGGGACGCCGGCGACGACGAAGCGTACGGGCCGGACGACCCGTACGAGGACGACGAGTACGCGGACGACGCCTACGACGAGGACGAGCCGGCGGACGAGGCACCGCCACCGCCACCCCGGAAGGCGGCGAAGAAGACGGCGAAGAAAGCCGCGAAGAAGGCGGCGAAGAAGGCTCCCGGCCCGGTGAAGAGGGCGGGCCGGGGAGGTGGGCGCGGATGAGCGCCGGCGGCTCCCCGCTGGACGGCCTCAAGGAGGCCCTCGGCGGCTACCTCTCGGCCAAGGGCTCCGCTCTGGCCGAGCGGGCCGGCGACCAGGTCAAAGGACTCACCGGCCGGCTCACCGACCTCGCCGACGGCAAGGGCGGCGGAACGGGCGGCGGCGAAGGCGACGACGGCGGCGGCCGGGACAGCGGCGGGAACGGCCGGGACGGTGGCGGCGGGGGTGGCGGCCGTCCGCGCGGCAGTGTCAAGGCCACGCACATCATGGAGACGGTCGACGTCGGTGTGCCCTTGCGTACCGTCTACGACCACTGGACACGCTTCGAGGAGTTCAGCGACTTCACCAAGGGCGTGCGCAGCGTCAGCAAGAACGACGAGACGACCTCCGACTGGAACGTCAAGGTCGGCCCGTCCGCCCGCGGCTGGAAGGCGACCGTCCAGGAGCAGGTCCCCGACGAGCGGATCGTGTGGACCTCCGAGGGCGCCAAGGGCAGCACCACCGGCGTCGTCACCTTCCACGCCCTCGCCCCGTCCCTGACCCGGATCGTCGTGGTCGTCGAGTACTACCCGGCGGGCTTCTTCGAGAAGACCGGCAACCTGTGGCGCGCGCAGGGGCGCCGGCTGCGGCTCGACCTGAAGCACTTCGCACGCCACGTCACGCTCCGGGGCGACGAGGAGGTGGAGGGCTGGCGCGGCGAGATCCGCGAGGGCGAGGTCGTCCGCTCCCACGAGGAGGCGCTGGAGGACGAGGAGAACGCCGACGCGGACGAGTATGGCGACGAGGACTACGACGAGTACGGCGACGGGGACGGCCGAGGAGGCGAGTACGGCGACGAGGACTACGACGACGAGGACGAGGACGACGAGGCGTACGACCCGGACGAGGACGGGGACGAGGACGACGCCTACGACGACGAGGGCCGCGGACCGGACGCGGACGACGACCGTGCCGCCCCGCCCGCCCGCCGCCGGCGCTGACCTCCCGGGGAGCACACCGTGACCGATCTCGACCGCCGGTACGTGGGCCCGGAGACCCAGCCGTACGCGCCCGTCACCGGCAACCTCGCCGACCTGCTGGAACGCGTCCTGGACAAGGGCATCGTCATCGCCGGCGACATCAAGATCGACCTGCTCGACATCGAGCTGCTCACCATCCGCCTGCGGCTCTTCATCGCCTCGGTGGACACGGCGAAGAAGGCCGGGATCGACTGGTGGGAGACGGACCCGGCGCTGTCCTCCCGGGCCGCGCGGGACGCGCTCGCCGAGGAGAACGCCTGGCTGCGGAAGCGGCTCGACGCCCTGGAGGAACCGGACGGCGCCCGGGAGGAAGGGCCCGCCGACGACACCGATGAGGAGACCCGTTGAGCCAGCCGCCCGCGTCCGGCACCGTCGTGTGCGTGTTCGCCGTCAGTCCCGCGCCCCCGCGGGCCGAGGATCTGGCGGCGGCCGCCGGCCACGAGGAGGGCGGGCTCCTGCGCGTCCTGCCCGCCGGGGAGCTGTACCTGGTCGTGCAGGACGTGCCCGCCGCGTCGTTCGACGAGGCCGCCCTCACGGAACGCCTCAACCGGCCCGCCGATCTCGAACGGTGCGCCCGTGCCCACCACCGGGGCGTCGAGGCGGCGGCCCGCCCGGGACCCGTGGTACCGCTGCCCCTGGCCACGCTCTACCGCAGCGACCGCGGCGCCGTCGAGGCCGTCACCGCCCGCGCGGCGGTGTTCGCCACGCTCCTCGACCGGCTGCGGGGGCGTACCGAGTGGGCGGTCAAGGTGCACGCCGCGGCGCCGGGCGGCGAGGCCACCGAGCCCACTCGGGCATCCGGGCCCACTCGGGCATCCGGGCCCGCCCAGGCATCCGAGGCCGCCCAGGCATCCGAGGCCGCAGAGGCCCACGAATGCCCCGTAGGCCCCGGAGAACCCGAGGCCCTCTCCCCCTCCCCCTCCCCTGGGGCCGGCGGGCGGGCCTACCTGAGCCGGGCCAGCGCGCGGCGGCGGGTCCGGCAGGACGGCCGGGACCGGGCCGCGGCCGCAGCGGAGGCGGTCGACGCGGAGCTGCGGCGGTACGCCGTCGCGGTGACCCGGCACCGCCCGCAGAGCGAGCGGCTGACCGGCCGTCGTACGGCGCAACTGCTCAACGCCGCCTACCTGGTGGACGACGCCCGCCGCGCCGACTTCACCGCGGCGCTGTCCCGGCTCGGCGCCGACGGCGCCACGGACGTCGACGTCAGCGCCTCGGGGCCCTGGATCCCGTACTCCTTCGCACGGAGCGAGGAGGAACCGGAGGTGGTGCGGTCGTGACCGTCCCGGACGTACGCGCCCCCGGGCTCACCCACGTACCGTGGAACGGCCCCGAGCAGTACGCGCCGCTCGGGGTCCCCCTCGTCGACCTGCTCGACCGGGTCCTCGCCACCGGTGTCGTGGTCAGCGGCGACCTGGTGCTGGCCATCGCCGACGTACCGCTGGTGCGGGTGTCGCTGCACGCCCTGCTGTCGTCGGTGAACGAGCGGGTCCCCTCGCCCTGGCCGGACAGCGGGCCGCTGTGACGGCGCCCCACGACAGCACCCACGACCGCACCCGCGACCGCACGCTCGACCTGGACCCGGACCGGGTCGGCAACGACCTGGCCGCCCTCGTGCTCACCGTCGTGGAACTGCTGCGGCAGCTGATGGAGCGGCAGGCCGTGCGCCGGTTCGAGGCGGGGACGCTGAGCGAGGAGCAGGAGGACCGGCTCGGTACCGCGCTGATGCTGCTCGACCGGCGCATGGACGAGCTGTGCGAGCAGCACGGGCTGACCCGCGCCGACCTCAACCTCGACCTCGGCCCGCTGGGCCCGCTGCTCGCCGACCCCGAACCCTGAGCCCGTTCCCGCCCCGCCCGGCTCCCGCCGCCGATCCGGCGATCGCTATGATGACCAGAAACGCTCAAACGAACATTCCTCCCGGGCGGGATCCGGGAACTCGGGTGGGGAGGCCCTGGTGCGGGAGCCGGTCGATCTCAGGCGCAAGCGGATCCTGGCGGCGGTCCGGGCGCGGGGCACCGCGCGGGTGCGCGACCTCGCCGAGGAGTTGCAGGTCTCGGTGGTGACGGTGCGCCGGGACGTGGAGGAGCTGACCCGGGAGGGCCGGCTGCGGCGCGGCCACGGGGTGGTGCGCTCGACGCTGCCGGCCGAGGAGACGCCCGTACGGGATCTCGCGGACGGGGACCGGGTGGCGGTGGTGGTTCCGGAGCGGCACTCGTACCTGACGGAGATCCTGCACGGCGCCCGCACGGTGCTGGAGGAGGCGGGGCTGCGGTTCGCCCTGCACATCGCGCCCCGCGCCGCCGGCGCCGAACGCGCCTTGGTGGAGCGGGCGTTGACGGACGGCGCCCGGGGCCTGCTGTTCGCGCCGCGCTGGCTGAGCCGCGCGGACGAGGAGGCCGACTACGGCTGGCTCGCGGCGCTGGAGGTGCCGACGGTGCTGATGGAGCGGCGGCCCCGGCCGGGCGGCGCGGCGCACGCGCTGGACACGGTCTGCTCGGACCACTGGTACGGCGCGCATCTCGCCGTGGATCACCTGGTCGGGCTGGGGCACCGGAGGATCGTCTTCGCGACGCGGGAGGACAGCCCGACCGCCCGCACACTGCGGGAGGCGTTCACGCGCATCGCCGAGGCGCACCCGCTGGTGGAGGCGTGGGCGTGGGCACTGAGCGCGCCGTCGGCCGGGAACGAGGGGCCGTACACGGCGGCGGAGACGGCCGACGTGCCGGCGCTGCTGCGCCGGACGGAGGCGACGGCGGCCGTGCTGCACGGTGACGAGGACGCCCTGATGGCCGTGCAGCGGCTGGCCGAGACGGGGGTGCGGGTGCCGGAGGACTGCTCGGTGGTGGCCTACGACGACGTGGTGGCGGCGCTGGGTTCGCTGCCGCTGACGGCGGTGTCGCCGCCGCGCGCGGAGGTCGGCCGGGTGGCGGCGGAACTGCTGCTGCACCGGCTGGCGGAGCCGTCCGGCACGGGGCGCGGCGCGCGGCGGGTGGAGGTGCTCCCGCACCTGACGGTGCGCGGTTCCACCCGGCGGCTGCCGTGACGGCCGCTCCGCCCACCGGCCCTCACACACCCACTCGATCGTTTGATCGTTTGATTTACTTCTGATCGATCTATTGACCGTTTGCGTCGGGCCGTTCAGGATTCCCGTGTCCCGAACAGCCGTGCCCGTGAGGCACGCAGGAGCCGCGGGAGGCGCCATGCCCGGTCGACACCGTCGTCGAACCGTGCTCGCCGCGATGACCGCCGTACCGCTGTCAGGAGCCCTCGGCGCCTGCAGCCCAGGAGACGGCGGCGGTCGGTCGGACGGCACGAGCAGAACCACGCGCATCACCTTCTGGTCCGCCCTGCGCGGCAGCCAGGAGGTGGTCGACGCTTTCAACCGCACCCACGACCGCGTCCAGGTCGACTTCCAGCAGATCCCCTCCGGCGGGCAGGGCGGTTACGCCAAGCTCAGCAACGCCGCGCGGGCCGGCAACGCCCCCGATGTCGCCACCATCGAGTATCCGCAGGTCCCGGGGTACGCCATCGACGGTGTCGCCCGTGACATCACCGACCTGGTCGACGACTCGCTGCGGCGCAAGCTGCTCCCGCAGGCGCTCGGGCTGACCACGTTCGAGAACCGGGTGTTCAGCATCCCGCTGGACATAGAGCCGATGGTGATGCACTACCGCGCCGATCTGTTCGACCGGTACGGGCTGGAACCCGCCCGTACCTGGGACGAGTTCGCCGAGCAGGCCGCCACCGTGCGGCGCAAGGCGTCCGACCGGCGGCTGGTGCTCTTCCCCACCGACGGGATGACCCAGTTCGCGGCGTACGCCTGGCAGGCCGGTGCCCGCTGGTTCGACACCTCGAAGGGCGCCTGGAACGTCTCCCTCGCCGACGGGCCCTCCCGGCGGGTCGGCGGCTACTGGCAGCGGCTCATCGACGCCGACGACGTGTTCATGAACGCCGTCGAGAGCCGCCAGTCGGACGCCCAGATCGGCAACGGCCTGGTCCTCACCCGGCTCAGCGGCGCCTGGGACGCCGGCGCGCAGATGAACGCCCGGCCCGGCCAGAAGGGGCAGTGGCGGATCGCCCCGCTCCCCCAGTGGGACACCGCCCGGCCCGCCGTCGGCACCCACGGCGGCTCCACCTTCGCCGTCACCAAGGACAGCCGGCACCCCGAGGCGGCCATGGAGTTCATCGCCTGGCAGGTCTCCCACCCCGACGCGCTGCGCGCCCGGCTCTCCAGCGGCACCAGCAGCCAGTACCCGGCCGCGCCCGGCCTGGTCTCCGTGGGGCGCGAGGCGTTCGACCGGTCGTACTACGGCGGGCAGGACATCTACTCCCTGTTCGATGAGGAGGCCGAGAAGATCGGCGAGGGGTGGACCTGGGGGCCGCGGATGACCGCCACCCAGAAGGTCATGCAGGACTCCTTCGCCCGGGTCGGCGGCGGACAGGGCAGCCTCGTCGACTCGCTGCGCACCGCGCAGGAGGGCACCATGCCCGACCTGAAAGCGCTCGGCCTCGCCACCACCCAGCACTCCACCTGAGCCGTCGAAAGGCAGGTGACACCCCCATGACCGCGACCACCCACTCCCGGGTGCCGGCCGGCGCCCCGGGCGCCGCGGCCCCCGCGCCGTCCGCGTCCGGCATCCGCGCCCGCAGAGCCGCCGAGCGCCGTCGGCTGACCGCCTGCGGCGTGCTCATGACGCCGTTCTTCGCCCTGCTGATCACCGTCTTCCTGATCCCCGTCGGCACGGCCGTCTACCTGAGCTTCTACAGCGACGACCAGCCCGGCCTCGGCTTCGGCCCCGAGCGCACCGTCTTCGTCGGGCTGCGCTCCTACGCCGCCGTGCTGACCGACCCGACCTTCCTCGGCGGGCTCGGCACCGTCGCCCTGTACTGCCTGATCTACATCCCGCTGATGGTCGTCGGCGCGCTCGCCCTCGCCCTGCTGCTGGACTCCGGGGTGGCGAAGTTCCGTGCCTTCGCCCAGCTCGGCCTCTTCCTGCCGCACGCCGTGCCCGGCATCATCGCGGCGCTGATCTGGCTGTACCTGTACACCCCCGGCATCAGCCCGGTCATCGACCTGTTCGCCCGCGCCGACATCACGATCGACTTCCTCGGCGTGCACACGGTGGTCCCGTCCATCGTCAACATCGCCCTGTGGAGCAACCTCGGCTACAACATGGTGGTCTTCTACGCCGCCCTCCAGGCCGTGCCGCGCGAGGTGATCGAGGCGTCCGTCGTGGACGGCGCCGGTCCCGTGCGCACCGCGCTCCAGGTGAAGACCCCCCTCGTGCGCGCCTCGATCGTGATGGTCGCCATCTTCACCCTGATCTGGGCACTCCAGCTCTTCACCGAGCCGATGCTGCTCAGCCAGTCCTCCCCGATGATCAACTCCCGGTTCTCGCCGAGCATGTACATCTACGACGCGGCGTTCAACCGCAACAACTACAGCCTGGCGGCGGCCGCCTCCGTGGTGCTGCTGGTGTGCACCATCGCCCTGTCCTACGGCGTCACCCGCTTCACCGGCCGCGCCGACGCCGAGGAGACCCGATGAGCGCCGCCGACTCCACCCTGCTCCGCCCCCGGCTGCTGGGCCGTGCCACGGTCAACGTGGTGGTGGCGGTCTCCGTCCTGTACACGCTGCTGCCGGTGGTGTGGCTGGTGCTGGCCGCGACCAAGGACCGGGACGCGCTGTTCGGCAGCGACCTGCTGTCGCTGAGCGACTTCTCCTTCGTGCGGAACCTGAAGGACCTGTTCGCCATGGACGGCGGGCTGTACGGCCGCTGGTACGTCAACAGCCTGCTCTACGCCGTGCTGGGCGCGGCGCTCGGCGCGCTGATCAGCGTGGCCTGCGGCTACGCCTTCGACAAGTACCGCTTCCGGCACAAGGAGAAGCTGTTCGGGCTGGTGCTGGCGGCGGTCATGGTGCCGCAGACGGTGCTGGCGCTGCCGCTGTACCTGATGGCCTCCGAGACCGGCGTGGTCAACACCTTCTGGGCGGTGTTCGTGCCGGTGCTGTTCAACCCCTTCGGGGTCTACCTAGGCCGGATCTTCAGCCGGGGGTACGTGCCCGACGAGGTGCTGGAGGCCGCCCGGGTGGACGGGGCCGGCGAGCTGATGGCGTACGCGCGCGTGGCGCTGAGGATGCTCGGCCCCGGTCTGATCACCGTCTTCCTGTTCCAGCTCACCGCGATCTGGAACAACTTCTTCCTGCCGATGGTGATGCTGTCGGACCAGGACCTGTATCCCGTCAGCCTCGGCCTGTACCAGTGGAACAGCTCCGCCTCGGTCTCGCCGGAGTACTACCCCGTGGTCATCATGGGGTCGTTGCTCGCCATCGCCCCGCTCATCCTCGCCTTCGTGCTGCTCCAGCGTTTCTGGCGCAGCGGACTGACGGCCGGAGCCGTCAAGTGACCCTGGGAGCCGCTCTGTGACCCTGCACGCCCCCGGTCCCGGCCACCGGCCGCGCGCGGCCGTGGCCATGTCCCCTGACGCGGCCGCGGCCGTCCTCGACCCGGAGTCGCTCGCCGCCCTGCGCGACCTGTGCGACCTCGCCCCGCTCCCCGTCCTCGACGACCTGACCACCCCGCGGGCGAAGGCCGTACTGGCCGACGTCGAGCTGCTGGTCACCGGCTGGGGCTGCCCGCCGCTGGACGCGGAGGCGCTCCGGTCGGCGCCCCGGCTGCGGGCGGTCGCGCACACCGCGGGCAGCGTCCGCGGCATGATCACGGACGCGTGCTGGGAGCGCGGCGTCGAGGTGTCGTCGGCCGCCGCGGCCAACGCCGTCCCGGTGGCCGAGTACACCCTGGGGATGATCCTGCTCACCGGCAAGCGGGTCTTCGAACAGGCCCGTGACTACCGGGAGTCGCGGCGGCGCGGCCCCTGGCTGCGCACCCCGCGCGGGGTCGGCAACCACCGCCGTACGGTGGGTGTCCTGTCGGCGTCGCTGATCGGCCGCCGGGTCATCGAGCTGCTCCGCCCGCACGACGTCGAGGTGCTGCTGCACGACCCGTTCGTCTCGGACGCCGACGCCGCCGCGCTGGGCGCCACGCGGGTGGAGCTGCCGGAGATGTTCGCGCGCTGCGACACCGTCAGCGTGCACACCCCGCTGCTGCCGACCACCCGGGGCCTGGTGAGCCGGGAGCTGATCGGCGCGATGCCCGCCGACGCCGTGCTGATCAACACCTCGCGCGGTCCGGTCGTCGACCAGGACGCGCTGACCGACGCGGTCCTCACGGGCCGGGTCCGGGCCGTCCTGGACGTCACCGACCCCGAACCGCTGCCCGGGGACCACCCGCTGTGGGAGTGCGAGAACGCGCTGATCACCCCGCACCTCGCCGGTTCCCTCGGCAACGAGTGGCGCAGACTCGCCGACCTGGCCGTCGGCGAGATCGCCCGCTGGGCCGCCGGCTCCGGTTTCGCCCATCCCGTACGACGCGAAAGGCTGGCCTTCCTGGCATGAGCATCCCGTTCGAACTGCCCGCCGAAGACCGTACGGTCAGCCCGTACACCGGGTACACCCGCGCCCACTGGGAGGCGGTGGCCGACGGGCTGCTGGCCGCCGCGTGGCGCTGGGGCACACCGGGCGGTGCCCTGCTCGACCTGCCCGGCCGGCCCTCCCGCTCCGGGGTCCGCTCGGACGGTCTTGAGGGGTACGCCCGTACGTTCCTCGCCGCCGCGTTCCGGGTCGCGGGCGCGGACGGCGACGACCCGCACGGCTGGCTGGAGCGGTACGCCGGCGGTCTTGCGGCCGGCACCCGCTCCCCCGGCCGCGACGACACCGAGTCCTGGCCGCTGATCCTCGACCACGACGTGCAGGGCCAGCCGATGGTCGAGTCGGCGTCGGTGGCGCTGGGCCTCAGGCTGACCGCGCCCTGGCTGTGGAAACACCTCGACGAGGGGGTGCGGGACCGCGCGGAGGAATGGCTGCGCGGGGCGCTGCGGCACACCCCCGCGCCGAACAACTGGTATCTGTTCCCGTACACGGTCGCCGGGTTCCTGGAGTCGGTGGGGCGCGGCGACGCCGAGACGGCCCGCGTGCGGCAGCGCGCCCTGGAGCTGCTGGAGGGGTGGTACCGGGGCGAGGGCTGGTACGCCGACGGCGACGGCCGCGCCTTCGACCACTACAACGGCTGGGCCCTGCACCTGTATCCGGTGCTCGACGCCCACCTCGGCGGCGACAGGGAGGCCGCCGGGCGGTACGGCGAGCGGCTCCGCGCCCATCTCGACGGCTTCGGGCTGCTGTTCGGCGCGGACGGGGCGCCGCTGCACTTCGGCCGGTCGCTGACGTACCGCTTCGCCGCGTCCGCCGCCGTCGGCCTCGGCGCGCTGACCGGGCACACCCCGCTGTCGCCCGGCACCTCGCGGCGGGTGGCCAGCGGCAGCCTGCGGTACTTCCTGGACCGCGGGGCACTCGACGACGACGGCCTGCTGAGCCTCGGCTGGCACGGCCCGTACGACGCCACGCTCCAGCCGTACTCCGGTCCCGCCTCCCCCTACTGGGCGTCGAAGGCGTTCGTGTCGCTGCTCGCCCCGGCTCACCACCCGCTCTGGACGGACGTGGAGGAGCCGGCCCCGGTGGAGGCGGCCGACCGGGTGGTGGCGCTGCCCGCGCCGGGACTGCTGGTGCAGGCGACGCGCGGCGACGGGATCGTCCGGCTGCACAATCACGGCACCGACCACGTCCGGCCGCACGAGGGCGAGTCGGCCGCCGAGGACGACCCGCACTACGGGCGCCTCGCGTACTCGACCAGGACCGGGCCGACGGCCCGCGAGAACGTCGCCGACAACCACCTCGCCGTGGAGGTGGCGGGCCGCACGAGCACCCGGCGCCGCGTCCACCCGCTGGGTGCTGGGCACGGCGACGGCTGGGGCTGGGCGGCCTCCTGGCACCGGCCCGTCTTCGCCGCCGGACCGCCCATGGTGCCGGGGCTGCGGGTGGAGAGCGTGACCGTGGCGGTCGGGGCGTACGAGCTGCGGGTGCACCGGGTGGTGGGGGCACCGGCGGGGGCACGCGTCCGCCAGACCGGGTGGGCCACCGGTCCCGGCGAGGACCTCGTGTCGGAACTGCACGCCCTGCACGGCTTCGACCCGGAGGCCGGGCGGGTCCGGGCGCCCCAGGGCACCGCGTACACCAGGTGGGCCGAGGTGCCGCGGCTGACCGGCCCGGCGGACGGCACCGGCGTGCACGTCTGTCTGGCGGCGCTGACGGACGGGACCACCGCGGGCCCGGCGGCGGAGGCGGTCGCGTCCGTGGCGGCCGACGCGACCGGCACCGAAGTGACCTGGTCCGACGGCGGGGCGCGCACCCGGGTGTCGTTCGACCCGGTCCGGGTGACGCACGGATAGCGGCAGCACGGTGACGAGGGGCGGTCCGCGTGCGGGCCGCCCCTCGCGCGTGCCCGGTGGGCGTCCCCCGCCCGCCCCCTTCCGGTCGCGGGCCGGGCCGGGGGCGGAGACGCTGATGGTGCACCGTGTCACGAGGAAGCCGGGAGCCGTCATGAGGAAGTCGTCGTACGCGCTGGCCGCGGCCCTGGCGGTCGCGGTGGCCTGCTCCGCCCCGGCGGCGGGCGCCGCACCGGAGCGGGGGACCGTCCTGGCGCCGGCGGACGTCAGCCCGGCCCAGTGCCTCGCCGGCGGCGGCATTCTGCGCGTCAGCGCCGACGGCCGGGGCGGCTTCGTCAAGACCTGCCAGGGCGGTACGCACGACGGCGAGAACCTGGTCTGAGACCGCCGGGGTCCGCTCACGGAGGCCGCTTCGCGCCTTCTCGGCCCGGCTCCACGAAGACAGCGGTTAACGAGGCGGCCCGGGGTACCCGCCGCGCGCGGCCGAGGACCCGTGGCCCTCCGCCGACACCACAGCGGCCGACCGGCCGGAACCGGAGGAATGAGGACGTATGAGCGAGGCCAACCCCCTCAAGCGGGTAGCCCACAAGGTCAGCGAGGCCGTGCGGGGCGACGGGCCGGAGGACGGCATCCCCGGCAAGCCGGGGCCGGAGTCGCCGTCGGTCGCCGAACCCACCGAGCCCCGCGAGCCGCTGCCGCCCAAGCCGGACCAGAGCGGCCCGGACACCGTGTCCCCCACCGGCCAGCCCACCGGCGCCGACCAGGCCCGCATGGCCCAGTCCGGGGCGTACCTGACCGACGCGCAGGGCACGCGGCTGTACGACACCGACCACTCGCTCAAGGCCGGGCCGCGCGGGCCGGTGCTGCTGCAGGACCACCACCTGCGCGAGAAGATCATGCACTTCGACCACGAGCGCATCCCGGAGCGCGTGGTGCACGCGCGGGGCGCCGGGGCGCACGGCACGTTCCGCAGCTACGGCTCGGCGGCGAACGTGACCAAGGCGGCGTTCCTGACGGCGGACGAGGAGACGCCGGTGTTCGTGCGGTTCTCCACCGTCGTCGGCTCGCGCGGCTCCGCCGACACGGTGCGCGACACCCGTGGGTTCGCGACGAAGTTCTACACCAGCGAGGGCGTCTTCGACCTGGTCGGCAACAACATCCCGGTCTTCTTCATCCAGGACGCCATCAAGTTCCCGGACGTCGTGCACGCCGCGAAGCCGCACCCGGACCGGGAGATCCCGCAGGCGCAGAGCGCGCACGACACGTTCTGGGACTTCGTGTCGCTGCACACCGAGGCCACCCACCACACCCTCTTCTTCATGGGCGACCGGGGCATCCCGCGTTCGTACCGGATGATGGAGGGCTTCGGCGTCCACACCTTCCGGCTGGTCAACGCCGCGGGTGAGACGACGCTGGTGAAGTTCCACTGGAAGCCGAAGCTGGGCACGCACTCCCTGGTCTGGGACGAGGCGCAGCTCATCAACGGCGTCGACCCCGACTTCCACCGCCGGGACCTCGCCGACGCGATCGAGGCGGGCGCGTACCCGCAGTGGGAGCTGGGCATCCAGACCTTCCCCGACACCCCGGACCAGATGTTCGAGGGCATCGACCTGCTGGACTCGACCAACCTGGTGCCCGAGGAGCTGGCGCCGGTACAGCCGGTCGGGCTGCTCACCCTGGACCGCAACCCGTCGAACTACTTCGCCGAGACCGAGCAGGTGGCCTTCCACGTCGGCCACCTGGTCCCCGGTATCGACGTCACCGACGACCCACTGCTGGCGGGCCGGCTCTTCTCCTACCTGGACACCCAGATCACGCGGCTGGGCGGGCCCAACTTCCCGCAGCTGCCCATCAACCGGCCGCACGCGCCGGTCAACGACATGCTCCGGGACGGCATGCACCAGACGGCGGTGCACCGGGGTGTGGCCCCCTACAAGCCGAACTCCCTGGACGGCGGCTGCCCGTTCTTCGCCGGCGCGGACAGCGGCGCGTTCGTCGAGGTGCCTGCGGCGGTCCCGGAGGGCCGCAAGGTGCGCGAGGCGCCCGAGTCGTACTCCGACCACTTCAGCCAGCCCCGACGGTTCTGGCTGAGCATGAGCCCGGTGGAGAAGGAGCACATCGTCGGCGCCTACACCTTCGAGCTGGGCAAGTGCTACGAGCAGGCGGTGCGCGAGCGCACGCTCCAGGTGCTGGCCAACATCGACCCCGAGCTGTGCGAGCAGGTCGCGACGGGGCTCGGCCTGCCGGCGCCGAAGCCGACCGTGCCGCTGGCCGACGTCCGGCCGAGCCCGGCGCTGTCCCAGGTGGGCGGTACCTGGCCCACCGAGGGCCGGATGATCGGCATCGTGACCGGCGGCGACGACATCGAGGGTGTCACCGCCGTGCGCGAGGCGGTCCTCGCCGCCGGCATGGTGCCGCTGGTCGTGGCGCCCACCGGCGGCAAGCTCGGCGACGGCGCGCTGACCGTCCAGCGCACCTATGTGACCGCGCGCTCGGTGGAGTTCGACGCCGTGCTGGTGGCCGGGGTGCCCGGCATCGGCAGTGACGCGTACACCGCGCGGGACGCCAAGTCCGACCCCGCGCCGGCGGGCCCCGCGACCACCGACCCGCGGGTGGCGCTGCTGCTGTCGGAGGCGTTCCGGCACGGCAAGGCCATCGGCGCGTGGGGTGGCGGCGAGGCGGCCCTTGAGGCGTCCGGTGTGCCCACCGACGCCGCGGGTGTGGTCCTCGCGACCTCCGGTACGGCGGCGCTGGAGCAGGTGACCGGGCTGCTGGGCAGCCACCGGGTGTGGGAACGCTTCACCACGCAGGTCTGAGCGGTTCAGTACAGGACACGCAGCGCGCCGGGCAGGACCCGGGCCGTGACGGGCAGTACGGCGTCGACCTCTCCGTCGGCGCCGTACGGCACGTCGCGGTCCGCTTCGATGCGTATCTCCCGGCCGCGCAGGACACGCACCTGGGGGCGGTGCACGTGGGTGCCGGCGTCGAGTTCCCGCATCAGGGCGAAGAACAGTCTCCGCGGGGTGTGCCGGATCAGCACGACGTCCAGCAGGCCGTCGTCCACGCGGGCACCGGGGGCGATGCGGCGGCCCGAGCCGTAGTAGCCGGAGTTGGCGGCCACGACGGTGTAGCCGCGGCAGGCGTGCTCCTCGCCGTCGACGGTGACGCGGTAGCCGGCCGGGCGCCAGGTGGTGACGGCGCGCAGCGCGCCGGCGTAGTAGGAGGCGGTGCCGCGCAGCAGGCGGGCCCGGTTGGCGTGCCGGTTGGCGAGCGCGTCGACGCCCGCGTAGACGCTGCCGAGGACGACGGTGCGGTCGTGCACGGCGGAGACCAGTTCGACGGTGTCGACCGGGCGGGGTTCGCCGTGCAGGAGCAGCCGGGCGAGGGCGGCCGGTTCGGCGGGCAGGCCGAGAACGCGCGCGAAGTCGTTGCCGCGTCCGGAGGGGACGAGACCGAAGAGGGTGCCGGTGCCGCTGAGGGCGCCGCCGACGGCCCCGGCGATGCCGTCCCCGCCGACGGCGAGCACGGCCCTCCCCCGGCCGCCGGCCCGCCGGGCGACTTCCCCTGCGTGCGCGAGGTCCCGGCTGTGCTCGACCTCGAGCCCGGCCCCCGCCTCCCGCAGCAGCCGGGCCACGCGGTGCAGCGCTCCGCCGCCGGTGGCGGAGCCCGCGGTGGGGTTGACGACGGCGGTGAACTGTCGCATACGTGATGCCTCCCGGCCGGAACGAACCTCAGGGACCTGACGCACCGGAGCGTTTTCTGGGACGCACGGTGCCGCACAGTTCTCTCACGAGGTTCCGGGCCGGGAGGCGGCGGGCTGGACCCTGGGCCTAGCGCTGCGGCGTCGAGGGGCCGTCCCCGCCGCGGAGGACCTTGCCCACTTCCGCCTCGACCTCGCGCGGGGTCTGCCCGCGCTCACGGACGTACTGGGCCAGCGCGGTGCGCCAGTCGCGGTCGAGGTCGCGCCACGCCCGCACGGCGGTCTCGTAGGTGTCCGACTGCCGCGGGGTCCACTGCTGCTGGGTGGGCGGCCCGTACGAGTCGCGCAGCTGTTCGACCCGGTTCTCCGCCAGGTCGGCCGCGCGCCGCTTGTGCACGAGCTCGTCGAATGTGTGAGCCACAGTAAAAGACCCTAATCACCGCTCGGTTCCCGCGCGCGTCGAGCCGGTCCTCCACATGTTGCCCACCGAGGGCTCCCGGAGCCTTAACATCATGGTCACCAACCATGGCCGGACCTGCACGAGAAGTGAGGAAGCGTGTCGGACACCGAGGGAGCGGCGGTGCCTGAGCGGCTGCTGATCACCCGTACCACCACGGACGACGATGTCTGCGTCGTCACCCTCGCGGGTGAAGTGGATCTCGACGGCAGCACTCAGCTCCGGGACGTACTGCTGTCGGGGCTGGAGGGGTCCCGGGGTGCGGTGGTCGATCTGGCGGACGTGGCCTTCATGGACTCCAGCGGCATCAACGTGTTCATAGCCGCGCACCAGGCGGCGGAGGCCGGCGGGAGCTGGCTGCGGCTCGCCGCCCCGCGCTCGGCGGTCCGGCGCGTGCTCCAGCTCGTCGGGGTCGACGCGCTGATCGCCTGTTACCCGACCCTCGACCAGGCCCTCGCCGACCGCTGAGCGGCCCGGCGGAAGAAGAGGGCGGCACTCACGCCAGGGGAAGGCGCGCGTACACCGTCTTCCCCTGCGCGTGCGGCTTGGTGATCACCTCGTCGCAGAGCCGCGTCACGATCTCCAGCCCGTGCCGTCCCACCCGCAGGGGGTCCCGGGGCAGGAACGTGGGGAAGCCGTCCCCGGTGTCCGACACCGCGATCTCCACCTGGTCCTCGACCAGGGTCAGCGTCAGCCGGCAGGGCCCCGGCGCGTGCCGCAGGGCGTTGGTGACCAGTTCGCTGGCGACCAGCCGGGCGGCGTCCAGGAAGCCGGCCGACATCGGCACGCCCGCGTCGCCGAGGCGCCCGACGAACCCGTGGACGATGTCGCGGGACGCGGGGATCATCGCCGATCCGCCCCTGAGGTCCACCTCCGTGGACAGGACTGACGGATCCGCGGCATCGGGTCTGCGCGCCGGAGTCATACAGAGCCTCACCGTCCGGTCCGGGGCCGAGTAGAGGAAGCAGCAGGAGCCCGCGGCACCTCACGATACGCATGGAACGGGCCTCCGCGATTCGCTTGCCGTCAACTTGTGCCCCGTCGGCGGTTTTTCGGACACCGCGCGGACACCTGCCCCGGGGGCGTTCCGGCGGCGTCCCGCGGGCGGCCCGCGGGCGGCCCGCACGGGTCGGCAGGCGCGCGCTCCCGCACGGTCGGCACGCGCGCACTGTTGACATGCGCACACCCCGGCGGGACGCTGAGAGCGCTCTCAACAGGTCCGTACCAAGCACCCCTTACATCCTTCCCCCCACGCTCCGAGGCCCTGTTCCCAGGGCCCGTACGGAGGTTGCGCATGTTCAGACGTTCCCCCGGACGACTCCGGCGCCGGATCGCCGCGACGGCGACCGCCCTGGCCACCGCGGTGGCGGGCGCGCTCCTGGCGGCCGGCCCGGCCGTGCCCGCCGAAGCCGCCGTTCCCGCGACGATCCCGCTCCAGATCACCAACAACTCGGGCCGCTCCGAGCCGGTGTACCTCTACAACCTCGGTACCGAACTGTCGTCGGGCCGGCAGGGCTGGGCCGACGCCAACGGCACCTTCCACGCCTGGCCGGGGGGCGGTTCCCCGCCCGTTCCGGCGCCCGACGCCTCGATCGCCGGACCGGGACCCGGGCAGACGACGACCATCCGGATCCCCAAGTTCTCCGGCCGCGTCTACTTCTCCTACGGGCAGAAGCTGGTGTTCCAGCTCGCCACGGGCGGTCTGGTGCAGCCCGCCGTGCAGAACCCCAGCGATCCCAACCGCGACATCCTCTTCAACTGGTCGGAGTACACGCTCAACGACTCCGGTCTGTGGATCAACAGCACCCAGGTCGACATGTTCTCGGCGCCGTACGCGGTCGGCGTGAAGGGCTCCGGCGGGGCCACCACGACCACGGGCCACCTGAAGTCGGGCGGGTACAAGGGGTTCTTCGACGCCCTGCGCGCCCGGTCCGGCGGCTGGTCCGGGCTGATCCAGACCCGCGCGGACGGCACCGTGCTGCGGGCCCTGTCCCCGCTGTACGGCGTGGAGACCGGCGCGCTGCCCGCCTCGGTCATGGACGACTACATCAACCGCGTCTGGCAGAAGTACGCCACGACCACGCTGACGGTGACGCCCTTCACCGACCGGCCGGACGTGAAGTACTACGGCCGCGTCTCGGGGAACGTCATGAACTTCACCGACTCCTCGGGCGCCGTCGTCACCAGCTTCCAGAAGCCGGACGCGAGCAGCGTCTTCGGCTGCCACCGGCTCCTCGACGCCCCCAACGACCAGGTGCGCGGCCCCATCTCGCGCACGCTGTGCGCGGGCTACAACCGGTCCACGCTGCTCACCAACGCCAACCAGCCCGACACCTCGGGCGCCGGCTTCTACCAGGACGCGGTGACCAACCACTACGCACGCGCCGTGCACGAGCGGATGGCCGACGGCAAGGCGTACGCCTTCGCCTTCGACGACGTCGGCAACCACGAGTCGCTGGTCCACGACGGCGATCCGGCCACGGCGTACCTGACGCTGGACCCGCTCGACTGACCACCGCCGCCACACGGGGCGCGCCGGCGCACGGCTGACGCGCGGGCGCACCCCGAGGCCACCCGGACGGGTCAGGAGGCCGTGCAGGCGCCCACCGCCGGCACGGCCGCGCTGCCGTTCTTGGCGACCGTGAAGCCGAAGGTGGTGGACGCGCCGGCCGCCAGACTGCCGTTCCAGCTGGGCCTCACCGTCATGACGTTGCCGGTGGTGTCCCACGTCGGCGTGGAGTTCCAGGTCGCGGTGACCTTCTGCGGCGACGTGAGGGTGACGGTCGTCGTCCAGGTGCTGATGGCCGTGGTGCCCGCGGTGATGGTGACCTGGCCGTTGTAGCCGTCGTTCCACTGCGCCGAGGTGGCGTACGTGGCCGTGCAGGCCGCCGTTCCACCGCCGCCACCGCCACCGCCGCCCGAGCCGCCGAGAGCGGTCAGCACGGCGTCGTAGGCGGGCTTGGCGGCGTAGTTCGCGTCGAAGAGCAGCGGGGTGCCGCCGCTGCGCCAGGAGTACTTGTCGGTGACGCCCCAGACGGTGATGCCGGTGCAGCGGCTCACCGCCAGGCAGGCGCCCACGACGTTGCCGTAGGCGGTGGCCTGCGCGGTGCCCGAGCCCTCGATGTCCAGCTCCGTGATCTGCACGTCGACGCCGAGGTCGGCGAAGCGCTGGAGGTTGGCCTGATAGTCCGAGGGGACCGGGGAGGCGCTGTTGAAGTGCGACTGGAAGCCGACGCAGTCGATGGGGACGCCGCGGGCCTTGAAGTCCTTGACCATCGCGTAGACCGCGTTGCTCTTCGCGTTGGCGCCGTCGGTGTTGTAGTCGTTGTAGCAGAGCTTGGCGGCCGGGTCGGCGGCGCGGGCGGTGCGGAACGCCTCCTCGATGAAGCCGTCGCCGAGCTTGTCCTGGAAGGGCGAGCTGCGGCGGGCGCCGCTGCCGCCGTCCTGGAACGCCTCGTTGACCACGTCCCAGGAGTGGATCTCGCCCTTGTAGTGGGTCATGACCTGGGTGATGTGATTGTTCATGGCGGTGCGCAGGTCCGCGGCGGCGAGGGAGCCCACCCAGGACGGCAGTTGCGAGTGCCAGACGAGGGTGTGGCCGCGGACGCTCATGCCCTGGCCCCGGGCGTGGTCGACGACCTGGTCGGCGGAGGTGAAGGTGAAGCTGTCGCGGGCGGGCTCGGTGGCGTCCCACTTCATCTCGTTCTCGGGCGTCGCGGAGGTGAACTCGCGGTCCAGCGTGGCGGCGTACGCGGACTCGCCGAGGTGACTCGCCGAGACGGCGGCGCCGAAGTAGCGGCCCTTGCCGGCCGCCGCCGAGCCGAGCGTGTCGGCGGCCTCGGCGGTGTGCGCGGCGGCGGTCAGCGCGGTGGCGGCGAGGAGACCGGCGGTCGCCGCCCTCAGTAATGATGTCAGGTGCATGACATACACACTCCCGTGTGAGGCGGACGAGATTTGTTCGAAAGTTTCGCGCTGTTTACCGAATGGTGCGGAGGAGATTACGGACTGGCCCGGGTGGGGTCAACGCCCTTCACAGCACGGCCCGTTCACCCGTACAGACGCATCTCGCCCCCGTGGAGCCGAGGGCCCCGAGGCGCCCCGGCGGGCATCCGCGTCCCGCCCGTCCCGGAGATCGCCTCTCGCCTCACGCGGCGCGGCAGTGTAGACATGGGCACATGGTCCGACTCCCGGGCGGATCGAGAGCCCGGCCCACGCGTAGCCCCGGCCGGCCGCTCCACGCCCCGGCGCCGGGGGTGCGCTCCGCGCTGTCCCGGCGCAGCCTCGCCGGTCAGGTCTTCGTCCTCCACGTCGTCATCGTGCTGCTGCTCGTGGTGGCCGCGGTGGTCGCCCTGGTGCTCCAGGGCCGCAACGACAGCGACACGGAGGCCCGCAACCGGTCCGTCGCCGTCGCCGCGACCTTCGCCGAGTCCCCGGGCATCCGCGAGGCCCTGCGCTCCCCCGACCCCACGGCGGTGCTCCAGCCCCGGGCGACGGCCGCGCGCGAGGCGTCCGACGTGGACTTCGTCGTCGTGATGAACACCGACGGCATCCGGTACACCCACCCCCGGGCCGACCGGATCGGCCGGAAGTTCGTCGGCACCATCGCCCCGGCGCTCGACGGACGGACCGTGATCGAGGAGGTCGAGGGCACCCTCGGGCCCCTGGTGCAGGCCGTGGTGCCGGTCGAGGCGGCCGACGGGACCGTGATCGGCCTGGTGTCGGCCGGCATCACCAAGGACAACGTGAGCGGCGCCGTCGACCGGCAGCTCCCGCTGCTGCTGGCCGCCGCCGCGGTGGCGCTCGTCCTCGCCACGCTGGGCACGGCCCTGGTCAGCAGACGGCTGCTGCGCCAGACCCATGGACTCGGGCCGAACGAGATGGCCCGGATGTACGAGCACCACGACGCGGTGCTCCACTCCGTACGGGAGGGAGTCCTCATCGTCGGCGGCGGGGGCACCCTGCTGCTCGCCAACGACGAGGCGCACCGCCTCCTCGACCTGCCCGCCGACGCCGAGGGACGCCGGGTGACCGACCTCGGCCTCGACCCGGGCACCGCGGAGCTGCTGGCCTCCGCCCGGGTCGCCACCGACGAGGTGCACCGGGTCGGGGACCGGCTCCTCGCCGTCAACCAGCGCCCCACCGACGTCCGGGGCGGACCGCCCGGCAGCGTCGCCACCCTCCGCGACTCCACGGAGCTGCGCGCCCTGTCCGGCCGCGCCGAGGCCACCCGGGCCCGCCTGGACCTGCTCTACGACGCCGGGATCGGCATCGGCACCGGCCTGGACGTCACCCGTACCGCCGAGGAGCTGGCCCGGCTGGCCGTGCCCCGGTTCGCCGACTTCGCCACCGTGGACCTCTACGACACGGTGCTGGCCGGGGGCCGGCCGGAGGCGGGCGCCCCGCTGCGCCGTACCGCGGTCAGCGGGACCGTCGAGGACGGACCGCTCTTCCCGCGCGGCCGGCAGATCGACTTCACCCCGTCCGCGCCTCAGGCCGAGAGCCTGCGCACCGGCCGCGCCGTCCTCGAACCCGACCTGGCGCGGGCGCCCGGCTGGCAGGCGCAGGACGGGGAGCGCGCCGCGCAGGTGCTGGCGTACGGCGTGCACTCGCTGATCGCCGTGCCGCTGCGCGCGGGGACGCTGGTCCTCGGGGTGGTCACCTTCTGGCGCGCGGAGCGGCCCGGACCGTTCGACGACGACGAGGTCGCGCTCGCCGAGGAGTTGGTGGCCCGCGCGGCGGTCTCCATCGACAACGCGCGCCGCTACACCCGCGAGCACAACATGGCGGTGACGCTCCAGCGCAGCCTGCTGCCGCGGACGCTGCCCGAGCAGAACGCCCTGGAGATCGCCTACCGGTACCTGCCCGCGCGGGCCGGCGTCGGCGGTGACTGGTTCGACGTACTGCCGCTGTCCGGGGCTCGGGTCGCCCTGGTGGTCGGGGACGTCGTCGGGCACGGGCTGCACGCCGCCGCGACGATGGGGCGGCTGCGTACGGCGGTGCACAACTTCTCCGCGCTCGACCTCGGCCCCGACGAGCTGCTCTCGCTCCTGGACGAACTGGTCGTCCGGCTCGACCAGGACGAGGCGACCGAGGGCGACAGCGCGCCCGTCACCGGCGCGACCTGCCTCTACGCGATCTACGACCCGGTGGCGCGGCGCTGCACGGTCTCCCGGGCCGGTCATCCGCCGCCCGCCGTGGTCCACCCCGACGGGCGGGTGGAGATTCTCGACGTACCGGCCGGACCGCCGCTCGGGCTCGGCGGGCTGCCCTTCGAGACGGCGGAGGTCGAGCTGGCGGAGGGCAGCCGGCTCGTGCTCTACACCGACGGACTGATCGAGGACCGGGAGCACGACATCGACGTGGGCCTCGACGAGTTGCGCGAGGCGCTGGCCGGGGCCGGGCCCTCGCCGGAGGAGACCTGCCGGGCCGTGCTCGACGCGCGGCTGCCGGACCGGCCCGGCGACGACATCGCGCTGCTCGTCGCCCGGACCCGGGCGCTCGGTCCTGACCGGGTCGCCGAGTGGCCGGTGCCGGCCGATCCGGCGGCCGTCGGCGAGATCCGGTCCCGGGTGACGCGGCAGCTCTCCGCGTGGGGGCTGGACGAGCTGGCGTTCACCACGGAGCTGATCCTCAGCGAACTGGTCACCAACGCCATCCGCTACGGCGCCGAGCCGATCCGCGTCCGGCTGCTGTACGACCGCACGCTGATCTGCGAGGTGGCCGACAGCACCAGCACCTCACCGCACCTGCGGTACGCGGCCATGACCGACGAGGGCGGCCGGGGCCTGTTCCTGGTGGCCCAGCTGGCGGACCGCTGGGGCACCCGCTACACCCCGGCGGGCAAGGTGATCTGGGCGGAGCAGCCCGTGCCGTGAGGGGCCCGTGGCCGGGACCGGACACGCGCGAGCCCCGGCACACCCTCACATGTGCCGGGGCTCACCACCGCGGTCAGTGGCGGAACGTGTCCTTGGTCTTCTCCTTGGCCTGGCGGGCGTCGCCCTTCGACTGCTCCGCGCGGCCCTCGGCCGTGAGCCGCTCGTTGCCGACGGCCCGGCCCACCGCTTCCTTCGCCTTGCCCTTGGCCTGCTCGGTCTTGGCCTTGGACTTCTCGTTGGCTGCCACGGTTGTTCTCACCTCTGGAGTCACATCGGTTGCACAGCGGTCTGTTGACCCTGCGGGTTTCCCGCCCTCGGCGCCGCAAACGTCCGGCCCGCCGGGGTGAGCGGCCCGGTGCCGGGTATGCGGACCCCTGCGCGGACGGTGGCCGTCGGCGCCGGGGAGTGCGAGATCGCAGGAGGAAGACCATGGCCGGAATGCTGGAGAGGCTCAAGCGGTTCGCGCGCAGTCCGCAGGGGCGCCGCACGGCGGAGCAGGTGCGGCGCGCCG
>NZ_JAVRHI010000108.1:0-22406 GCF_034105845.1 Streptomyces sp. CRN 30
GGCTCCGCGGCCGGCATCGCGGACGCCCGCGCCGGACTGGACGGACTCGGCACCGCCTGGCGGGAGGCGTCGGCGGCGGCCCGCGCCGTGCTGGCCGAGCCCCGGCTCGGACCGGTCGCCGAGTGGAGCGCCGTCGGCCCGTACCGCCTCCTCACCGCGCTGCCCCCCGGCGCCGTCCAGGACCCCGCGGTACGGGTCCTGCTCTCCCCCGCCCACCGTGAACTCGCCCGCACCGCCGAGGTGTACCTCGACCGCGCGGGCCAGGCCGGCCGTACGGCGACGGAGCTGGGCATCCACCGGCAGACGCTGTACTACCGGCTCTCCCGCGTCGAACAGCTCACCGGACTGGACCTGGACGACGGCGAGGACCGCCTGCTGCTGCACATGGCGCTGAAGGGGGCGCGCCTCGGGACGGACCCGCGCGGCTGACGGCCAGGGCGCTCCTGACGCCGCATCCGAGGCGCCCTACTCCCCCGGCTTCCACGCCGCCGTCGCCCGGCGCAGCCCCTCGGTGAGCGCGTCCGCGTCGGGCGCGTCGGCCGGGTGGAACGTCCACTGCGCGACGAGGCCGAGCAACAGGGTGGTGTAGAGGCGGCCGAGGGTGACCGCCGTCTCCTCCGGCACGTCCTCCTCCCGCCCGCCCATGAACATCGTGACCAGGCCGCGGTCGCTCTCCCGCTGGGCCGAGGCCAGGTGGTCGCGCAGCTCCGGCAGTTGGTCGCCCATGGTGAGTGCCTCCATGCTGAGGCGCCACAGGGAGCCGGGCTCCTTCATGGTCGCGATGACGTTCGTCCACACCTCCTGGAACCGCTCGACGGAGCCGGGCTCGGACGTGAGTCCGGCCTGGTTCCCGCCGTCGAAGGCGGCGGAGAGCTCCCCGACCATCGCCACGTACGCCTGTGCCAGCAGGGCGTCCTTCGAGCCGTAGTGGTAGCCGATCGACGCCAGGTTCGTGCCCGACTCCTTGACGATGTCGCGCGCGGTGGTCCGCGCGAAGCCCTTCTGGAGCAGGCAGCGCTTGGCGCCTTCGAGCAGATCCTCACGGTGTCCCATGCGAGGCAGCGTAGCGCCGTCCGTACAGCCGTCCCATACGGCTGTCAGGGACGAGCGTCTTAAACGAACGTACTAGACGCGCGTATAAGACGTGCGTACAGTTCCCGCCATGACCACAGAACCCGCCACTCCGAGCCGCGCCGGGCGCCGCGAATGGACCTCCCTCGCCGTACTGATGCTTCCGCTGCTGCTGGTGTCGATGGACGTCTCGGTGCTCTACTTCACGGTCCCCGCGATCAGCGCCGACCTGGCCCCGACCGGCACCCAGCAGTTATGGATCTTCGACATCTACGCCTTCGTACTGGCGGGGCTGCTGATGACGATGGGCGCGCTCGGTGACCGCATCGGCCGCCGCCGGCTGCTGCTGATCGGCGCGGCGGCCTTCGGCACGGCCTCACTGGTGGCCGCGTACGCGAACAGCGCCGAGACCCTGATCGCGGCGCGGGCACTGCTCGGCATCGGTGGCGCCACCCTGATGCCGTCGACACTGGCCCTGGTCCGCACGATGTTCACGGACCCCGGCCAGCGGGCGAGGGCGATCAGCGTGTGGTCGGCCGTGCTGACGGGGGGCGTGGCGCTCGGTTCCGTGCTGAGCGGCGTCCTCGTCGAGTACTTCTGGTGGGGCTCGGTCTTCCTGGTCAACCTGCCCGCGATGGCGCTGCTGCTCCTGCTCGGCCCGCTCCTGCTGCCCGAGTCGCGGAACCCGCACCCCGGCCGCTTCGACCTGCTGAGCGTGGCGCTGTCGATGGCGGCGGTGCTCCCGGTGATCTACGGCCTGAAGGAGATCCCGTCCGAGGGCTGGCACGTGCGGTACGTCGTGTCGGTGACGGTCGGCCTGCTCTTCGCCGCGCTGTTCGTGCACCGCCAGCGCACGTCGGAGTCCCCGATGATCCCCATGTCCCTGTTCCGCGGCCGGGGCTTCGCGCCCGCGGTGGCCCTGAACCTGATCGCGGCCTTCGCCTTGATGGGTTCCGCGTACTTCACCACCCAGTACCTGCAGTCCGTGCTCGGCAACAGCGCCCTGGAGGCCGCGCTGTGGTCACTCCTGCCCTCCGTGCCCATCGGTGTCGCGGCGCCCCTGGCCGCCCATCTGGTGCAGCGGGGCGTGGACCGCGCGCACGTCCTGTCGGGGGGCTTCGCCACCGCGGCGTGCGGCTACGGGCTGCTGGCCCTCGTCGACACCGACGCGCTGTGGCTGGTCCTGACGGGCGCGGGCGTCCTCGCGGGCGGCGTCGTGACGGTGATGTCCCAGGTCACGGATCTGGCCCTGGGCGCGGCGCCGGCCGAGAAGGCGGGCACGGCGTCCTCGGTCCTGGAGACCGGCCAGGAGTTCGGCGGCGCGCTGGGCATGGCGGCCCTCGGCTCCGTCGGCACGGCGCTGTACCACCACGGGATGCCCCCGTCGGCCCCCGCTCCGGCGCGGGAGACCCTCGGCGGAGCGCTCGCGGTGGCGCGGGAGCTGCCGGCCGACGCGGGGGCCGCCCTGCTGGCCGCGGCCCGGGAGGCGTTCACCGACGGCATGCGGGGGGCGGCGCTCACCGGGGCGGTGGTCCTGGCGGGCGCGGCGGTGCTGGCGGTCACGGCCCTGCGGACGACGCGTCCCGAGGAGACTACTGTCCCCGCGGGACAAAAGAAGGTATAGCCTTCAACTATGTCGGCGAGGTGGCACGACCGGGCGCGTCCGCCCGCTCCCCGCGCCGACCTGACGGGGATGCGGGGGGCATCACCACAGTGCGAATCTGGGCAAAGCCGCCCAAAAGGAGAATGAGATGAAAGCCGTCCAGTACCGGGCGATCGGCTCCGCTCCCGAAGTCGTGACTGTTCCCGACCCCGAGCCCGGCCCGGGTCAGGTCCTGCTGAAGGTGACCGCCGCCGGCGTCTGCCACTCGGACATCGCCGTGATGAGCTGGTCCAAGGAGGAACTCCCCTACGAGCTGCCGCTGACCCTCGGCCACGAGGGCGTCGGCACCGTCGAGGCCGTCGGCGAGGGCGTGACCGGCCTGGCGACCGGCACCTCCGTCGCCGTCTACGGCCCGTGGGGCTGCGGTTCCTGCGTCAAGTGCGCCCAGGGCAAGGAGAACTACTGCCTGCGCGCCACGGAGCTGAACATCAACCCGCCCGGTCTCGGCCGCCCCGGCGCCATCGCGGAGTACCTGCTGATCGACGACCCGCGCCACCTGGTGCCGATCGGCGACCTCGACCCGGTCAAGACCGTGCCGCTGACCGACGCCGGCCTCACCCCGTACCACGCGATCAAGCGCTCGCTGCCGCGTCTCGGCGCGGGCAGCACCGCCGTCGTCATCGGCACCGGCGGCCTCGGCCACGTCGGCATCCAGCTGCTGCGCGCCATGACCTCCGCCCGCGTCATCGCGCTCGACGTCAGCGAGGAGAAGCTCGAGCTGGCCCGCCGGGTGGGCGCGCACGAGAGCGTCCTCTCCGACGAGAAGGCCGCGAAGAAGGTCCGGGAGCTCACCGGCGGCCTCGGCGCCCAGGCGGTGTTCGACTTCGTCGGCGCCGACAGCACCCTCGCCACCGCCGCCGCCTGCGCCGCGGTCGAGAGCGACCTGGCCCTGGTCGGCATCGCCGGCGGCACCATGCCCATCGGCTTCGGGCAGCCCGCGTACGAGGTCTCGATCAACTCGTCCTACTGGGGCAGCCGCAGCGAGCTGTTCGAGGTCATCGAGCTGGCCCGGACCGGCGTGCTGGACGTGCACACCGAGACCTTCTCGCTCGACGAGGCGCCGCGCGCCTACGAGCTGCTGCACGAGGGCAAGATCAACGGCCGGGCGGTCATCCTGCCGAACGGCTGAGCACACCCGCACGGGAACCACACGGCCGGGGCCCGGCACCGTCGCAGGACGGTACCGGGCCCCGGCCGTGGAACGGGTCCGGTCAGGTGAGGTCGACCGCGCGGGCCGAGGTCGCGCCGATCTCCTCCGCCAGCTCGCTGAGCACGGGCTGCGGGACGGTGTCGTCGACGGTCAGCACGGCCAGCGCCTCGCCGCCCAGGTCCAGCCGTGCGACCTGCATGCCGGCGATGTTGACCCCGGCCTCGCCCAGGACGCGGCCCACCGTGCCGACGACGCCCGGGCGGTCGGCGTACTTGAGCACGATCATGTGGTCGGCGAGGGCCAGGTCCACGTCGTACTCGCCGATCGCGACGACCTTCTGGTGGTGCTTGGGGCCCGCCAGCGTGCCGGAGACCGAGACCTCCTCGCCGTCGGCGAGGGTGCCGCGCACGGTGACGACGTTGCGGTGGTCCGGGGACTCGCTCGACGTGGTCAGGCGCACCTCGACACCGCGCTCCTGCGCGAACAGCGGGGCGTTGACGTAGCTCACCGTCTCGGCGACGACGTCCTCGAAGACGCCCTTCAGCGCGGAGAGCTCCAGCACCTTCACGTCGTGCTGGGTGATCTCGCCGTACACCTCGACGTCGAGGCGGACCGCGACCTCGCCCGCGAGCGCGGTGAAGATCCGGCCGAGGCGCTCCGCGAGGGGCAGGCCCGGCTTGACGTCCTCGGCGATGACGCCGCCCTGGACGTTCACCGCGTCCGGCACCAGCTCGCCGGCGAGCGCGAGCCGCACCGACTTGGCGACGGCGATGCCCGCCTTCTCCTGCGCCTCGTCGGTGGAGGCGCCGAGGTGCGGGGTGCACACGACCTGGTCCAGCTCGAAGAGCGGGGAGTCGGTGCACGGCTCCTTCGCGTACACGTCGAGGCCGGCGCCGGCGACGCGGCCCTCCTTGAGCGCCGAGTACAGCGCCTCCTCGTCGACGATCCCGCCGCGCGCGGCGTTGACGATCCGCACGTTCGGCTTGACCTTGTGCAGCGCGTCGTCACCGATGAGACCGAGCGTCTCGGGGGTCTTCGGCAGGTGGACGGTGATGAAGTCGGCAGTCTCGAGCAGCTCGTCCAGCGACAGCACCTTCACGCCCATCTGCGCGGCCCGCGCGGGCTGCACGTACGGGTCGTACGCCACGACCTTCATGCCGAACGCCGACATGCGCTGCGCGACCAGCGCGCCGATGCGGCCGAGGCCGACGACGCCCAGGGTCTTCTCGGCGAGCTCGACACCGGTGTACTTGCTGCGTTTCCACTCGCCGTTCTTCAGCGCGGTGTTGGCCTGCGGAATGTGGCGCGCCGTGGCGAGGACGAGACCGCAGGCCAGCTCGGCGGCGGTCACGATGTTCGAGGTGGGGGCGTTGACGACCATCACGCCGGCCTTGGTGGCGGCGGACACGTCCACGTTGTCCAGGCCGACGCCGGCTCGTGCGACGACCTTCAGCTTGTTCGCGGCGGCGATCGCCTCGGCGTCGACCTTGGTGGCCGAGCGGATCAGGATCGCGTCCACGTCTGCGATGGCCGGAAGCAGTTCGGAGCGGTCGGCTCCGTTGCAGTGCCGGATCTCGAAGTCCGGGCCCAGCGCGTCGACGGTGGCGGGCGACAGCTCTTCAGCGATGAGTACGACTGGTTTCGAGCTCACGTGAGTCCTCACAAGTCCATTGCGGACGGCCGTCCCGACGGCCGCTGGCGGAGGGGTGGTGGCCGCGTGGAAGACGCACGACGCTGTGGGCCTGACGCGTATTAGTGCAGCAGTGTAGTGGCGCCGCGGGCATCGTCCCGCGCCCCTGCGGAAGGATCACCCGTCCGGGGCCGGACGGGCTGGACAACGCCGCCATCAGGGCGTTACCCGGAGTTAGACGAAGGGCCGGGACGGCTGCCCCGGCCCTGCCGTCACGGACGCGTCACGCCTCTTCGTCGACCCAGCTCATCAGCTTGCGCAGCTCCTTGCCGGTGGTCTCCAGGAGGTGCTCGGAGTCCTGCTTCTTGTACTCGTCGTACTTCTTCAGACCGCTGTGGTACTCGTCCATCCAGTTGCGGGCGAAGGTGCCGTCCTGGATCTCGGCGAGGACCTGCTTCATCTCGGCCTTGGTGGCGTCGGTGATGATGCGCGGGCCGGTGACGTAGTCGCCCCACTCGGCGGTCTCGGAGATCGACCAGCGCATCTTCTCCAGGCCGCCCTCGTACATGAGGTCGACGATCAGCTTCAGCTCGTGGAGGCACTCGAAGTAGGCGATCTCCGGCTGGTAGCCCGCCTCGGTCAGCGTCTCGAAACCGGCCTTGACCAGCGCGGCCGTACCACCGCAGAGGACGGCCTGCTCACCGAAGAGGTCGGTCTCGGTCTCCTCGGCGAAGGTCGTCTTGATGACGCCGGCGCGGGTGCCGCCGATGCCCTTGGCGTACGACAGGGCGAGCGCGAAGGCGTTGCCGGTCGCGTCCTGCTCGACGGCCGCGATGCACGGGACGCCGCGGCCCTCCTCGTACTGGCGGCGCACCAGGTGGCCCGGGCCCTTGGGGGCGACCATGCAGACGTCGACGCCGGCCGGGGGCTTGATGAAGTCGAAGCGGATGTTCAGGCCGTGCCCGAAGAACAGCGCGTCGCCGTCCTTCAGGTTGTCCTTGATGTGCTCCTCGTAGACCGTCGCCTGGATCGGGTCCGGCACCAGGATCATGATGACGTCGGCCTCGGCGGCGGCCTCCGACGGGCTCACCACGCGCAGGCCCTGCTCCTCGGCCTTCGCCTTGGACTTCGAGCCCTCGTGCAGACCGACGCGCACGTCGACACCGGAGTCACGGAGCGACAGCGCGTGGGCGTGGCCCTGGCTGCCGTACCCGATGACCGCGACCTTGCGGCCCTGGATGATGGAAAGGTCTGCGTCGGCGTCGTAGAACAGCTCGGCCACTGTGGGTTCTCTCCTTGTGTACGGGTGTCGCGTCCCACCGTATGACGGTGGGGGGAGGGGAAGTCTCGGGGTCTCGGAATACGGGCGGGCGGCGAGCGGCCGACCCGCCCGTTTCCGGCCTCCTGCGGTCCTACGCGGACCGGTCGAGGGCGCGCAGCGACCGGTCGGTGATGGAGCGGGCGCCGCGGCCGATCGCGATGGTGCCGGACTGGACCAGCTCCTTGATGCCGAACGGCTCCAGCATCTTCAGCATGGCCTCCAGCTTGTCGCTGGAGCCGGTGGCCTCGATGGTCACGGCCTCCGGGGAGACGTCGACCGTCTTGGCGCGGAACAGCTGGACGATCTCGACGATCTGGGAGCGCGTCTCGTTGTCGGCGCGCACCTTCACCAGGACGAGTTCGCGCTGGACGGCGGCGCCCGGCTCCAGCTCGACGATCTTCAGCACGTTGACGAGCTTGTTGAGCTGCTTGGTGACCTGCTCCAGCGGCAGCTGCTCGATCACGTTCACCACGATGGTGATGCGGGAGATCTCGGGGTGCTCGGTGACGCCGACGGCGAGCGAGTCGATGTTGAAGCCGCGGCGGGAGAACAGGGCGGCGATCCGGGCGAGGATGCCCGGGGTGTTCTCCACCAGGACGGAGAGCGTGTGCTTGGACATGTCGGGTTGCTCTTTCCTGTCCGTCGTCGTCAGTCGTCCTGGCCGTCGCCGAAGTCGGGACGGACGTCCCGGGCGGCCAGGATCGAGTCGTTGGAGGTGCCGGCGGGGACCATCGGCCACACCATCGCGTCCTCGTGGACGATGAAGTCGATGACGACCGGGCGGTCGTTGATCGAGTTCGCCTCCTCGATGACCTTGTCCAGCTCGTCCGGCGACTCGCAGCGCAGCGCGTAGCAGCCCATGGCCTCCGCCAGCTTCACGAAGTCGGGGACGCGGGTGCCCCGGTTCTCCTTGCCGACCGCGTCCGGACCGGCGTGCAGCACGGTGTTGGAGTAACGCTGGTTGTAGAACAGGGTCTGCCACTGGCGGACCATCCCGAGGGCACCGTTGTTGATGATGGCGACCTTGATCGGGATGTTGTTCAGGGCGCAGGTGGTGAGTTCCTGGTTGGTCATCTGGAAGCAGCCGTCGCCGTCGATGGCCCAGACGGTGCGGTCCGGCTGTCCGGCCTTGGCACCCATGGCGGCCGGGAGCGAGTAGCCCATGGTCCCGGCGCCGCCGGAGTTGAGCCAGGTGGCGGGCTTGTCGTACTGGATGAAGTGCGCGGCCCACATCTGGTGCTGGCCCACGCCCGCCGTGAAGATCGTGTCCTCGGGGGCGAGCTGTCCGATGCGCTCGATCACCTGTTGCGGGGAGAGCGAACCGTCGTGCGGCTGGTCGTAGCCGAGCGGGTAGGTCTCGCGCCACCGGTTGAGGTCGTTCCACCAGGCGGTGTAGTCGCCCCGGCCGCCCTCGCTGTACTCCTTCTGCAGGGCCTGGATCAGGTCCGCGATGACCTCACGGGCGTCCCCGACGATCGGCACGTCGGCGGCGCGGTTCTTGCCGATCTCGGCCGGGTCGATGTCGGCGTGGACGATCTTGGCGTGCGGGGCGAAGCTGTCCAGCTTGCCGGTGACGCGGTCGTCGAAGCGGGCGCCGAGGGCGACGATCAGGTCGGCCTTCTGCAGCGCCGTGACGGCGGTGACGCTGCCGTGCATGCCCGGCATGCCCACGTGCAGCGGGTGGCTGTCGGGGAACGCGCCGAGCGCCATCAGGGTGGTGGTGACGGGCGCCCCGGTCAGCTCCGCGAGGACCTTCAGCTCGGCGGTGGCACCGGCCTTGAGGACACCGCCGCCGACGTACAGCACCGGCCGTTTGGCGGCGGTGACCAGCTTGGCGGCCTCGCGGATCTGCTTGGCGTGCGGCTTGGTCACCGGGCGGTAGCCCGGCAGGTCCATGACGGGCGGCCAGGAGAAGGTGGTCTGCGCCTGGAGAATGTCCTTGGGGATGTCGACCAGGACCGGGCCGGGGCGGCCGGTGGAGGCGATGTGGAAGGCCTCCGCGATCACGCGCGGGATGTCCTCGCCCTTGGTGACCAGGAAGTTGTGCTTGGTGATCGGCATGGTGATGCCGACGATGTCCGCCTCCTGGAAGGCGTCCGTGCCGATCGACGCGGAGGCGACCTGACCGGTGATCGCGACCATGGGCACGGAGTCCATGTGGGCGTCGGCGATCGGCGTGACGAGGTTGGTGGCACCGGGGCCGGAGGTCGCCATGCAGACACCGACCTTGCCGGTGGCCAGCGCGTAGCCCTCGGCGGCGTGCCCCGCGCCCTGCTCGTGGCGGACCAGCACGTGGCGCACCCGCCGGGAGTCCATCATCGGGTCGTACGCCGGGAGGATGGCGCCTCCGGGAATGCCGAATACCGTGTCGGCGCCGACCTCCTCAAGCGAGCGGATGAGGGACTGCGCACCCGTGACGTGCTCGACGGTCGCGGACTGAGGTCCTCCGGATCGGGGCCGCGGCTGCGGATGGTGGGCCCCGGTGGCCTGCTCGGTCATCGGCATTCTCTTCTCGATGCTGAAGGATTGTGCGAGGGTTTTTGCGAGGTTCGGCTGTTGTGCGACACGTGCCTGTGCAACAAAAAACCCCTCGTGCCGTGAGGCAAGCGAGGGGAGCGCGCCGGGTGCGGGCGCTGGGAGTTCCGGGTCGTCCTCCGGTGGTTCCCAGCTTCAGCCGACGCGCTTTCCAAGTACGAGAATTCGGGTGCGCATGGCACTGACCCTCCCCCCGGCACGCACCGTGTGTCAAGTAGGTGGGACGGGAGTCTCATCATGTGAGCGTAGGGCCGTACCGCCGCCGTGGACGACGGGCACACCACTGGGGTACACCCCCGCCCCTCCGCCCACGAACACGGGCTCCACCGGTCCGTGGGGCACCGGACAGTGTCCCAAGGACAGCGCCCGGCGCAGCCGGTACTCGTCCAGCGGCGACGAGAACGCGGCGCCCTGCCCATGACTGCATCCCATCGCGCGCAGGGCGATGGCCTGTTCGGGGAGGTCCACCCCGTCGGCCAGGGACTGCATCCCCAGGTCGTTCGCGATGCGGAGCAGTCCACTTGTGATCTTGTGCAGCCGCGGTGACTCGACGATCCCCTCGACCAGGCTCCGGTCGAGCTTGAGCACGTCGACGGGGAGCCGCCACAGCGCCGTGACGGCCGCGTGGCCGCTGCCGAAGCCGTCCAGGGCGATGCGCACGCCGAGTCTTCTCAGCCCGTTCAGCCGGCGCTCCAGCTCGTCCAGGCAGGTTCTCGGCTCGGTGTCGGCCAGCTCCACGATCAGCGCGCCCGAGGCGAGCCCGTGCCGGGTCAGCAGCGCCTCGACGCTGCCGAGCGGCAGCGAGCGGTCCAGCAGCCGGCGGGCACTCATCCGCACGGTCACGGGGACGGTGAGCCCGGTGGCGCTGCGCTCGGCGGCCTGCGCGACGGCCTCCTGGAGGATCCAGCGGTCCAGTTCGGCGGTCCGGTCGCCGTCCTCGGAGGCCCGCAGGAAGTCCGCGGGGGTGAAGAGCACGCCCTGGGCCGAGCGCCAGCGGGCCTGCGCCTCGACCGACGTGATCCGGCCACTCCCGAGCGCCACCACGGGCTGGTGCAGCAACGTGAACTCGCCGTCGTGCAGGGCCGCGCGCAGCCGGCCGGCCAGCTCGGCCTTGCGGACGACGTCCTGCTGCATCTGCGGGACGTACAGCTCGACGCGCCCCTTGCCGGCGGCCTTGGCGCGGTACATGGCGAGGTCGGCGTTGCGCAGCAGCTCGCCCGCGCCGATCCCCGCCTCGGCGAACGCGACGCCGATGGACGCGGCCACGCGGACATCGTTGCCGCCGATGAGGTACGGCTGCGAGAGGGTGACGCGGAGCCGGTCGGCGAGCTCGAGGATGTGCTGCTCGCGTGCGGCGAGGTCACTGCTGCCGTCCCCGGTGATGAGGGCCGCGAACTCGTCGCCGCCCAGCCGGGCGGCGGTGTCGCCCTGGCGGACCGCGTCCTGGAGTCTGCGGGCGGCCTGGACGAGCAGCTCGTCCCCGGCCTGGTGTCCGATCGTGTCGTTGACGGCCTTGAAGCCGTCGAGGTCGATGAAGAGGACGGCCGTGCCGCGCAGGGCGGGACCGCGGTCGGAGGCGCGGCGGCCGGACAGTGCCTGCTGCACGCGCTCGGTGAACAGCGCGCGGTTGGGCAGGTCGGTCAGCGGGTCGTGCTCGGCGTTGTGCTGGAGCTGCGCCTGGAGGCGCACCCTCTCGGTCACGTCCCGGCTGTTGAAGATGAGTCCGACCTGGTGGCGGTTGACGGTGGACTCCACGTTGAGCCAGCTTCCCCCGCTCTCGGTCTCGCTCGGGCGGGAGGTGCCCCCACCGCCCCCACCGCCGGACCTGAAGCGGCACTCGATGCGGGTGGTGGGCTCGTCGTGCGGGTCGGCGGCGAGGAAGCGGCGCACCTCGTGCACCACGCAGCCCAGGTCCTCCGGGTGGATCAGGGCGGAGAGCTCGGTGCCGACGAGCTCCTCCGCGGGCCGTCCGTACACCCCCGCGGCGGCCGGGCTGACGTACCGGAGGACGCCGTTGGGCGCGGCGATCATGATGACGTCGCTGGAGCTCTGCACCAGGGAGCGGAAGTGGTTCTCCTTCTGCGCCAGTTCCTGGGTGAGGGTGATGTTGTCGAGGAGCATGATGCCCTGGCGCACCACGAGGGCGAGCACGACGGTGCAGGCGGTGATCAGGACGACGCGGTCGACGCTGCGGCCGTCGAAGACGTTGTAGAGGATGCCCAGGGTGCAGACGGCGGCGGCGAGGTAGGGCGTGAGCGCGGCCAGCGATCCGGAGAGGGGACGCGCGGCCGGATAACGGCCGGGCTCCGCGCCCGGGAGGACCGCGTGCCCGTCGTGGCGGTCCTCGTGGACCGGGGCGTACGGGTCCTCGTGGCTCCGGCCCGGGAGGTCCTCGTGCGTCCCGCGCGCGTGCTCTTCGTCGTCCGGCTGCCCCGGCCGCTGGCCGACCCAGGGGGCGTACGCGAGGAGCAGGGAGCCCGCGAACCAGCCCGCGTCGAGGAGCTGTCCCGAGCGGTAGCTGTCGTGCAGCAGCGGCGAGGTGAACACGGCGTCGCACATGACCGTGAGCGCGAGGGCCGCGATCGCGGTGTTGACCGCGGACCGGTTCACCGCCGAGCGGCGGAAGTGGAGGGCGAGCACCATGCTGACCAGGGCGATGTCGAGGAGGGGATAGGCGAGGGAGAGTGCCGCGTGGGCGACGTCGCCGTCCTCGGACCGTGCGGTCCGCGCGAGCGCCAGACTCCACGAGAGGGTCATCAGCGAGCCGCCGATCAGCCAGGCGTCCAGCGCCAGGCAGACCCAGCCGTTCTTGGTCACGGGCCGCTTGGCGAGCACGAGCAGCCCCACGATGGCGGGCGGTGCGAAGCACAGGAAGAACAGGTCGGCGTAGCTCGGGCTGGGCACGGGGCGGCCCAGCACGACCTCGTACCAGCCCCAGACGAGGTTGCCGAGCGATGCCATCGTGGAGGAGAGCGCGAAGAGCAGCCAGGCGGGTCGAAAGCGGCTGCGGCTGCGGCGCGCGTAGCGGAAGCAGGACACGGCCGCGGCGGCCGCGGCGGCGCTGAGTCCGAAATCACCCATGACGAGGGCCAGTTCGCGGGAGCCCCAGCCGAGCGCGGAGCCGAGCGCGTACCCCGCGCAGACCAGGGCCAGGAGGAGTTGCGAGCGCAGTCCCGCTCCGGCCGGGCCGTCGTGCGCCGCCGGTCCGCCGGACAGCGGGGCGCCGGACGGCGAGCGGGTCCGCAGGGTCGGGTCGAGCGTGGTCGCGGAGGCCGGGCGGGGGGTCACCGGATCTCTCCGGTGAGCGCCGCCCCCGTGTCCGGCCGGTCCCGGTGCGCCGGGTTCGGGTGCCTTCTGCGGCCGCCGTGCCGGCGGGGGTGATGGCCGTGCCGGCCGTGGCCGCGTCTGCGCGTCACGGTCAGCCAGGGTCGTCGTCGACGGCTCCGCCGCGTCGGATCGTTCGTCCATAGGCCGTGCATCGCCCGTCGCCCCCCTCGCAGTCCCATGTCCATCCCCCGCGCCGAACGGTGCGCGGCGCAGCCCCTGTCCGGGACGATACACCAGTTCCGTCACTCAGGGACATAGCACCTCTACGCTCCGTGACGGCTCGCGGGTGGCGGACACCACCCGTGTCCGGCGGACTGCGGAGGGTGCCCGAAGGAGGTGCGCGCCGGTCTAACGACCCGTCTCCAGGATCACGTTGCGCAGGGGCTCACGGTTCACGAAACGGTACAACTGGTCCACCAGCAGGCGCTTGGCGCGCGGCAGAAACGCCGAGGTCGGTCCGCCGACGTGGGGGCTGATCAGCACTCCCGGCGCATGCCACAGGGGGTGTCCGGCCGGCAGGGGCTCGGGGTCGGTGACGTCCAGGGCCGCCGTGATCCGGCCGCCCGCCAGCTCCGCGAGGAGCGCCCCGGTGTCGACGACGGGGCCCCGGGCGACGTTGACGAGCAGCGCACCGTCCTTCATGCGGGCCAGGAAGTCGGCGCCGGCCAGGCCGCGCGTGGCCTCCGTCAGGGGCGTCGACAGGACGACGACGTCCGCTTCGGGGAGCAGTCGGGGCAGTTCGGTGAGTGGGTGCACCGGTCCGCGCTCCGTGGTGCGCTCAGAGCGCGCGACGCGCGCCACCCGCGCGACCTCGAAGGGTATGAGCCGGTCCTCGATGGCGGCGCCTATCGACCCGTACCCCACGATGAGCACGGACTTGTCGGCCAGTGCCGGACGGAAGCCGCTCCGCCACTCCTCGCGGTCCTGCCCGCGCACGAAGTCGGGGACGCCGCGCAGGGAGGCGAGGATCAGCGTCAGGGCGAGTTCGGCCGTGCTCGCCTCATGCACCCCGCGCGCGTTGCACAACCGTACGCCGGGGCGCGCATCCCTGAGTTCCGGTTCCACGTGGTCGACACCGGCGGTGAGCGTCTGCACGACCTGCACGGAGGTCATCGCGGACAGGGGCCGCCGGGAGACCTCGGGTCCCTTCATGTACGGCACCACGTAGAAGAGGCAGTCGGCCGGGTCGCCGGGGAACTCCCGCTCACCGTCCCAGTACCGGTACCCGGGCCCGTCGGGCAGCTTCTCGAACTCGTCCACGTGGTACGGCAGCCACACATCACCAGTCATGCCCTGGAGGCTACGCGAAGCAACCGGAGCCCCATTGGTTACTTTGGGGTGCCAGGACAGGGAGGGTGCGGCCAGGTGGAGCGCAGGACGATCGGCGCGGCGGCGCTCGAAGTAGGGGCGGTCGGACTCGGGTGCATGCCGATGAGCTGGGCGTACGGACGGCCGCGGCAGCGTGGTGACGAGTCGGTGCGGGCGGTGCACCAGGCCCTCGACCGCGGAGCCGTCCTGCTGGACACGGCCGACATGTACGGTCCGTTCACCAATGAGCTGCTGGTGGGCCGGGTGCTGAGGGAGCGCCGCGCCGAGGCGTTCGTGTCCACGAAGGTCGGTCTGCTCGTGGGCGACCAGCACATCGTGGCCAACGGCCGTCCCGGCTACGTGAAGCGCGCCTGCGACGCCTCGCTCCGCCGCCTGCAGACCGATGTCATCGACCTCTACCAGCTGCACCGCGCGGATCCCGAGGTGCCGGTCGAGGAGACCTGGGGCGCGATGGCGGAGCTCGTGCGGGCGGGCAAGGTGCGGGCCCTGGGACTGTGCGCGGTGGGAGCGGGCGCCGGGCCCGGAGCGCACACCGGGCGCCGCCCCGGCGTCCGGCCGTACGAGGCCACCGTCCGGCAACTGGAGCGCGTGCAGCAGGTGTTCCCGGTGAGCGCCGTCCAGGCCGAGCTGTCGGTGTGGTCGCCCCAGGCCCTCGACGCGCTGCTCCCCTGGTGCCGGGCCCACGGTGTGGGCTTCCTGGCGGCGATGCCCCTGGGCAACGGTTTCCTCACCGGGACGCTCAGACCGGGTGCCGGATTCGAGCCGGACGACCTGCGGGCCCGCCACCCCCGCTTCACCGCCGAGATGATGGCGGCGAACCAGCCGATCGTCGCCGGACTGCGCCGGGTGGCCCGCCGCCACGGCGCCTCCGTGACCCCCGCCCAGGTGGCCCTGGCCTGGATCCTCGCCCAGGGCCCCCACGTGGTGCCCCTGCCCGGCACCCGGCACGCGCACCGGGTGGCGGAGAACGCCGCCGCGCACGGGGTGTACCTGACCTCCGAGGACCTGGCGGAGGTGGCGGAGCTGCCGGCGGCGCAGGGATCGTGGGACTGACGGGCCGCGCGCTGCGGGAATCATCTCGATCCGTCAGACGTGGAACGTGTGGGGCACTCACGGGGTAGGGGTCAGTGACGCCCGCGTCGAAGGGATCTTGATCGTGCAACGTCGAGCAGTGACGGCCTTCCTGGCCGCGGCCGTGCTGGTGGTGACCGCCGGCTGTTCCTCCGACGACGGCGGCGGGGAGGCGGGCGACGGCGCGAGCGCGACGCCGAGCGGCACCCGGTCCGGTGCGTCACCGTCCGGGCGGGCCACCGAGGAAGGGGCGCCGCCCGCGAAGGGCTCGGTGGAGGTCGTGCGCACGGTCGCCGAGGGCCTCGACTCACCCTGGGGACTGGCACCGCTGCCCGGCGGCGGCCTGTTGGTGTCCTCCCGGGACGAGGGCACGATCCTCCTGGTCGACGAGGAGACCGGCGAGAAGACGGAGCTCGGCGAGGTGCCCGGTGTCTCCGCCGCCGGCGAGGGCGGACTGCTGGGCATCGCCGTCTCCCCCGAGTACGCCTCGGACCACATGGTCTACGCGTACTTCACCTCGGGCTCGGACAACCGCATCGTGCGCATGCTGTACAACCCGGACAAGCCGGAGGGCGCGCAGCTGGGCGCCCCGGACACGATCCTGCGCTCCATCCCCAAGGGCACGAACCACAACGGCGGCCGGCTGGCCTTCGGCCCCGACAAGATGCTGTACGCCTCCACCGGCGAGCGCTACGAGGGGCAGCTGGCGCAGGACGAGGAGTCCCTCGGGGGCAAGATCCTGCGCATGACCCCCGACGGTGAGCCCGCGCCGGGCAATCCGTTCGAGGACTCGCCCGTCTACTCCCTGGGCCACCGCAATGTGCAGGGTCTCGCCTGGGACGGCGAGCAGCGGCTGTGGGCCTCGGAGTTCGGGCAGAGCACCTGGGACGAGCTGAACCTGATCGAGCCGGGCGGCAACTACGGCTGGCCGGACGCCGAGGGCGAGGCCGGCGAGTCGGGGTTCGTCGACCCGGTGGAGCAGTGGGAGGTGGCGGAGGCATCCCCCAGCGGCATCGCCTTCGCCGAGGGCTCGGTCTGGATGGCGGGGCTGCGCGGTGAGCGGCTGTGGCGCATCCCCCTGAAGGGGACGGAGACCTCCGCCGACCCGCAGGCCTTCCTCACCGGGGAGTACGGCCGCCTCCGTACGGTCGTCTCCGCGGGCGGTGACAAGCTCTGGCTGACCACCAGTGAGACGGACGGCCGGGGGTCGCCGGAGGGCGGGGACGACAAGATCCTGGAGCTCCGGGTGAAGTGACCCCGTCCCGGCCGCGCCGGTCCCTCAGCCGCCGTCCCGGTCCGCGCCGGCGCCCCCGTCCGGTCCGCCGGGCTCCGCCTCCGGCGGCCGGGCGGCGGGCGGACGGATGACCGCCCTGCCCGAGTCGAGGTCTATGGGACCGCGTCCCGGGTCGCTGTCGCCGACATCGTCACGGGTCGTCTCCAGCCGGTTGCGTTCGTCGCTGGTGTGTTTGTGACCAGGGGCGAACAGTTCATCGAAGACGTTGAACACGGGCACCTGCACCTCCCCGGGCCGGTGCTCCGGCCCTTGCCGGCTTCTGCCCGCGCGGGCCGCGGGCCATGTCCCGTCCGGCGCGACCTGGCCGGACCGGTTCGTCGCGGGCGTCCGGACCGTACCCGTCATCCCGCGCCGACGCGTCCCCGGGCCTCGCGGGATCATCCGCGGGCGGTATGCCTGCGCCGCCACCTCCCCGCGCCGTCCTGTGCCCCGGGTGCCGTGCGGGCGGCGCGGCGCGCCTCACGGGCGAGCGCGTGCCGCTCGGCATCGCGGATGAGATCCGCGGCGCGGATTCGCCGCAGCTGCTCGTACACGGACATCGTGTCCCCTTCGTGGACGTGCGCGGCACCGCTCACTCGGTGCGCTGCTCCGCCTTCGGCCCGGAGGGGGTTCCGTCACATCGGGAGACTGCCGCATCTCCCCCGCGTGGGGGCCTCGGAGCGACCGTACGACGCGCACGGCCGGCCTGAGGCCCCGGTGCCCGGTCAGCCTGTCGGCATGGAGAGCAGGATGTCGGTGTACTTCAGTACGGCCAGCACCAGGCCGAGGAAGCCGAGCGAGACGCCCGCCCAGGCGACCGACTTGATCCACGGCGCCTGCGCCCGGTCCGGGGCGCCGAACGCGGGCCGGACCAGTACGACGACGCCGACGATCAGCGCGACCAGCGCGAAGACGCCCGCGACCATGGCGTTGGCGTTCCAGGAGTCGCCGTACACCTGCTGGATCTGGGTGGCGACCGTGGCGTCGGCGGCGGTCTCCAGCTGCCCGAAGAGCGATTCACGCGCCTGTGCGACCGTGCCGAGCCAGCTACCGGTCAAGGAGACGAGGCCGAGCCCGGCGGACACGACGGCCGCGGCGCCCTGACCGACCCCCGCGGAGGCCCCCTGGGCGCTCACGGGACGCTCGCCTTCCTCGTCCGCCTCACCTGTCCCGCCGATCTCGCCGGTCTCGCCGGTCTCCTCGGCCGGAGTCCGCGTCTCCCCGTCGGGGGCGTCGGCGGTCTTCTCGGGGTGCTCCTCCTCCGTCTTGGCGGTGAGGTCCCGTGCCGCCTCGTCGCTCTTCGCCTCGTCGCTCTTCACCGCGGTGCCGGCTCCGGTGGCGGTGCCGTTCTCGTCGTCCGTCTTGGTACCCATGCACCGCACCGTACGGACGTCGTCTGAGAAGTTGCTTAATGATCCTCGTGGGCCACGCGCGCGCGTGCGTCCCGCCACTCGGGGGCGAGGACCGACCAGATCTCCGTGTCCTGGCGCACGCCCCGGTACAGGTAGCTCTGCCGCAGCACACCGTCGCGGGTCATGCCCAGCCGCCGCGCCACGGCGATGCTGGGCCCGTTCGCGGACGACGCGTGCCACTCCACGCGGTGGATGCCGCGCTCGTCGACCGCCCAGTCGATGAGCACCCGCATGGCCCGGGTGATCAGTCCGCGTCCCGTGACGGCCGGTTCCAGCCAGCAGCCGACCTCGCACATCTCGTTCGCCGCGTCGAACACCCGGACGAGCACGCCGCCGACGAGCTTCCCGTCCAGCCACACCCCGTGCAGGCTGCCGGTGTCCGCGGCCCGCTTGTCGGCGTACGACTGGAGCACCTCCCGCGCCGATTCGCCGTCGGTGGCCCGGGCGCCGAACGGGATGTGCGTCTGGATGAACGCGCGCCCGCGGTCGAGGTGCGCGAGGAACTCCTCGGCGTGCCAGGGTTCCAGCGGCCGCAGCTCGGCTCCGTCGTCGCCCAGGGATATCGCGTACATCCTGTTCCCGCTCCTCCACCGCCGCCTCGGCCGGGCTCGCCCCCGGCACGTCGCGTGATCCTGACACGGTGGGTTCCTGTGGTGCTCGGCTTTTCGCACACGGGGCGGGCGCCGCCGTACACGTACGGGGCCTCAGCGCCCTTCGTCTCCCGCCGCGGCGGCCGTGAACGCGGACGCCGGTCCCGCCGGACTGCTGTCCAGCGGGACCGGCGTCCGGTCCTGCTCGGCTGCTTGCCTGCCTGCGTCGAGGACTAGCCCTCGACGCCGAGCTTCTGCAGGATCAGCTCCTTGACGCGGGCCGCGTCGGCCTGGCCCCGCGTGGCCTTCATGACCGCGCCCACGAGGGCGCCGGCCGCCGCGACCTTGCCGCCGCGGATCTTGTCCGCGACGCCCGGGTTGCCGGCGATGGCCTCCTCGACGGCGGTCGTGAGGGCGCCCTCGTCGGAGACGACCTTCAGACCGCGCTTCTCGACGACCTCGTCGGGGGTGCCCTCGCCCGCGAGGACGCCCTCGATGACCTGGCGGGCCAGCTTGTCGTTCAGCTCGCCGGAGGTCACCAGGGCGGTGACGCGCGCGACCTGCTCGGGGGTGATGGCCAGCTCGTCCAGGGACTTGCCGGACTCGTTGGCGGAGCGGGCGAGCTCACCCATCCACCACTTGCGGGCGGAGGCGGCGTCCGCGCCCGCGTCGATCGTGGCCACGATCAGGTCCAGCGCACCGGCGTTGAGGATCGCCTGCATCTCGGTGCCGGAGATCCCCCACTCCTCGCGCAGCCGGTTGCGGCGGACCAGCGGCAGCTCGGGCAGGGCGGCGCGCAATTCCTCGACCCACTCGCGGGCCGGGGCGACCGGTACCAGGTCGGGCTCCGGGAAGTACCGGTAGTCCTCGGCCTCCTCCTTCACGCGGCCCGAGGTCGTCGACCCGGTGTCCTCGTGGAAGTGGCGGGTCTCCTGGACGATCGTCCCGCCGCCGTTCAGCACGGCGGCGTGGCGCTGGATCTCGAAGCGCGCGGCGCGCTCGACGCTGCGCAGCGAGTTGACGTTCTTCGTCTCGCTGCGGGTGCCGAACTTCTCCCGGCCGTGCGGGCGCAGCGACAAGTTCACGTCGCACCGCATCTGGCCCATCTCCATCCGGGCCTCGGAGACGCCGAGCGCCTTGATGAGCTCGCGCAGCTCACGGACGTACGCCCGCGCGACCTCCGGCGCACGCTCGCCCGCGCCCTCGATCGGCTTGGTGACGATCTCGATGAGCGGGATGCCCGCGCGGTTGTAGTCGAGCAGGGAGTGGGACGCGCCGTGGATACGGCCGGTGGCGCCGCCGACGTGGGTCGACTTGCCGGTGTCCTCCTCCATGTGGGCGCGCTCGATCTGCACGCGGAAGGTCTCGCCGTCCTCCAGCTGTACGTCGAGGTAGCCGTCGAAGGCGATCGGCTCGTCGTACTGGGAGGTCTGGAAGTTCTTCGGCATGTCCGGATAGAAGTAGTTCTTCCGGGCGAAGCGGCACCATTCGGCGATCTCACAGTTCAGGGCGAGACCGATCTTGACGGCGGACTCCACGCCGGTCGCGTTGACGACCGGGAGGGCGCCGGGCATGCCGAGGCAGACGGGGCAGGTCTGGCTGTTCGGCTCGGCGCCGAGCGCGGTCGAACAGCCGCAGAACATCTTCGTCTTGGTGCCGAGTTCGACATGGACCTCGAGGCCCATGACGGGGTCGTACGACGCGAGAGCGTCCTCGTACGACACCAGGTCGGTCGTGGTGGTCACGGTGCTACTTCCCTCTCAGCCCAGCAGGACGTCGTCGTCACCCAGGCGCTTGAGCTCCCGGTAGGTGATGGCGAGGCCGGTGGCGATACCGACGGCGGACACGACGGCGTCGACGAGCCGCAGGGTGTCGCCGTCGGAACGGGCCAGCTTGACCTGCTTGGCGACGGCGAGCGCGCCGAACGCGGTGCTGGCGAGCGACACGTACAGCCCGGTCTTCGACTTCTTGAAGTTCTTGGCCTTGTTCATGGCACTCACAGCGACGGAGCCTCCTCGAGCAGCGGGTGTCCCCACTTTTTCACGTAGGCGGCCTCTACAGCCGCACCAACCTTGTACAGACGGTCGTCCTGCAGCGCCGGGGCGATGATCTGCAGGCCCACCGGCAGCCCGTCCTCCGGCGCGAGGCCGCAGGGCAGGGACATGGCGGCGTTGCCCGCCAGGTTGGTCGGGATGGTGCACAGGTCCGCGAGGTACATCGCCATCGGGTCGTCGGCGCGCTCGCCGATCGGGAAGGCGGTGGTGGGCGTGGTCGGCGAGACGATCACGTCGACCTGCTCGAAAGCCTTCTCGAAGTCGCGCGTGATGAGCGTGCGGACCTTCTGGGCGGAGCCGTAGTACGCGTCGTAGTAGCCGGAGCTGAGCGCGTACGTGCCGAGCATGATGCGGCGCTTGACCTCGTCGCCGAAGCCCGCCTCACGGGTGAGGGAGGTGACCTCCTCGGCGGAGTGCGTGCCGTCGTCGCCGACCCGGAGGCCGTAGCGCAGGCCGTCGAAGCGGGCGAGGTTGGACGAGCACTCGGACGGCGCGATCAAGTAGTACGCGGACAGCGCCAGGTCGAAGGACGGGCAGTCCAGCTCGACGATCTCCGCGCCCAGCTCCTTGAGCAGCTCGACGGACTCGTCGAAGCGCTGGACGACACCGGCCTGGTAGCCCTCGCCGCGGAACTGCTTGACCACGCCGACGCGCATCCCGGCCACCGAGCCGCTCCGCGCCGCCTCGACGACCGGCGGTACGGGTGCGTCGATGGAGGTGGAGTCGAGCGGGTCGTGACCGGCGATGACCTCGTGCAGCAGCGCCGCGTCCAGGACCGTACGGGCGCAGGGGCCGCCCTGGTCGAGGGAGGACGAGAAGGCGACCATGCCGTACCGGGAGACAGCGCCGTAGGTCGGCTTCACGCCGACCGTGCCGGTGACGGCGGCGGGCTGGCGGATGGAGCCGCCGGTGTCGGTGCCGATCGCGAGCGGGGCCTGGTAGGAGGCGAGGGCGGCGGAGGAGCCGCCGCCGGAGCCGCCGGGGATGCGGGTGAGGTCCCAGGGGTTGCCGGTCGGGCCGTAGGCGCTGTTCTCGGTGGAGGACCCCATGGCGAACTCGTCCATGTTGGTCTTGCCGAGGATGACGACGTCGGCGTCCTTGAGCTTCTTGGTGAGCGTCGCGTCGTACGGCGGGATCCAGCCCTCGAGCATCTTGGAACCGACGGTGGTGGGCACCCCCGCGGTCGTGAAGATGTCCTTGAGGGCGAGGGGGACGCCGGCGAGCGGGCCGAGCTCCTCGCCGCGCTCCCGCTTCTCGTCGACGGCGCGGGCCTGCGCGAGCGCGCCCTCGCGGTCGACGTGCAGGAAGGCGTGGACCTTCTCGTCGACGGCCTCGATACGGGCCAGGTGGGCCTCGGTGACCTGGACGGCGGTGAGCTCGCCGGAGGCGATCTTCGCGGCGGTCTCGGCGGCCGTGAGCTTGATGATGCTGTCGGTCATGACGTGATCAGTCCTCCCCCAGGATCTGCGGCACCTTGAAACGCTGCTGCTCCTGGGCCGGGGCGCCGGAGAGCGCCTGCTCGGGGGTGAGCGACGGACGGACCTCGTCCGCGCGCATGACGTTCGTCAGCGGCAGCGGGTGCGAGGTCGGCGGTACGTCTTGGTCGGCGACCTCGCTGACGCGGGCGACCGCGCCGATGATGTCGTCGAGCTGGCCAGCGAAGTGGTCGACCTCTTCGGGCTTCAGCTCCAGACGCGCCAGCCGGGCGAGGTGGACGACCTCCTCGCGCGTGATGCCAGGCATGCAGCGATCCTCTGGGGTGAGTGTGTGTGGTTTGGGCCCAATCCTAGGGTGCCGCTCCGCATGCCCGCGCACCGGTTTCCGCTCGCCGGGGCGGGCCGGGCCCACCGGGCGCGCCACGGCGTTCCGCCACGCCCGGCGCGGGACGCCGTTGCGGCGTGCCGCGGGGCAGGCCGGGTCCGGTGCGGGGTCTCGGTGCGGGGTCCGGTGCCGGGCGCGCGCGGCGAAGGGCGTGTCCCG